>NZ_JBHWUR010000051.1:6327-50025 GCF_042737755.1 Streptomyces sp. NPDC059994 | reverse complement strand
GCGCGGCTAGCCGGCGGCTCCGCCACCGGGTGCAGCCAACTCCGTTGGCTGCGGCGCGAATCGCGGAGCGATTCGGCCTGGCGGAATCCGCTCCGCGGATTCCTGTATCCGGCCACGGGGTGGGGGTGCCCGGTCCTGTCAGAGTGCGATCGGCCGGTATGCGAGGGCGGCTCGATTACCTGATCTGTCGTCAGTTCCCTGTCATATCCCTCGTTCTCTGGATAATAGATCAGGTCACAGACCCGTGGATGCAGCACGTTCCTCTCCAGGGTTTCGACGAGCGCGCTGTGCTCCTCCTCCGTGCCTTCGCCGTCCATGATGCGCTGCACCAGGTCCACGAGCTCACCCCGTGTCAGACTCCCCACCCGGCCCGATTCCGCTGTCATCTGACGTGCCCTCTCCTCGACCCGTGGAGATCATCGCTCTCGCGGGAGTCTGCCGGGCATGCCCCACGATAGCGGCTGTGAGCGTCCGGCAGGGGTCTATGGAAGCACAAAAACTATGGATTCTTCGAGATCTTGGCGCGCCCCTCTGCGGATGGAACGAGGGGGTGGTCCGGGGAGTCGAGCCACAAGGTGTGTTCTCCATCGGCGTGCGCCGTCAGCCCGTGCCGGCTTACGCCGGGGCGGCCGTTGTTCGTCCAGGACGCGTAGGCGGCGGCGATCTCGTTCCATAGGTGACGGGGGCCTGCTTGGGTGACGGTGAACTCGGTGGTGTGGGTGCCGTCATAGTCAACGGTCGCCCACGAGGTGCTGGTGGTGTCCTCGACACGCAGGCGTACGGGGGCGTGCTCGCCGGTGGTGTCCCAGGAGAAGAACACTCCTGGGACGGTGAGCCCGAGGTGGAATTCGGCGTCCAGGTCTCCGCCGGCCACTGCCCACGGTGAGAGTGCCGTCGCGGACTTCGCCTCCTCGGCCGCGATCGCCTGAGCATGAGGGCCGTTCGCGGTTTCCTGTTCACTTGGGCGCATGGGCATGAAGGAGGCGAAGTCATGGAACCGGCTGCGGTGCCGCTTGCGCTGACGGTGAGGGCGAGGGTGCCGTAGCAGCACCAGGCTGACGTCCACGGCGTCACGATCCGTCCGCCCGGCACGGTCTGGGCGATCCAGGCGGGCGGGACCTGGTCGACGGAGAACGTGGCCAGCACCCGTGCGTACGGCGCAGAGCCCGGACAGCCCTGTGCTGCATCTACCTGCACCACTGTGGGTGCGTACCCGGCGGCCTTCAGGTTCCGCTCGCCCTGTTCGGCCAGCACGGCATCCAGCTCCACCGTGGTGACAGCGCCCTGCCCGACCAACGCGCACAGCAGCGCCGCGTTGAAGCCCGTCCCCGTACCCAACTCCATGACCCTGACAGGCTGCTGCCGCGTGCCTTCGAGAGCGGTCACCTGGGTGAGCTGAAGCATGCGCAGCACCATCGAGGGCATCGATGCTGATGATGTGGGCAGGGTGTCGGTGAACTGGGTGACCAGGGTCTGGTCCGCGTACGTCGCGGCCATCCACTCTTGCGGCTCTGCACTGCGGTTGATGAGCCGGTAGCCGCCCTGGCCATCGCGTACCCACACCGTCTCAGGCAGGAACCGGTGACGGGGCACCTGCCGCAGTGCCTCGGCCAGCTCTTCGGGGACCGGGTGCCCGAACTGCTCGGCGACCTGTGCGAGCAGCCCCTGCGTGTGTGCTGCTTGGGCCGGTGCGTTCACCGCCGGCTACTTCTTGTCCGGGGCAGGAGGAGTGGGGGGCGGGGGTGGAGGCAGGGGGCGGTTCGGCTGATGCCCGTCGTCCCCGATCGGTGAGCGGTGCTTGGCCGTCACGACATCCACGAAGCGCCTCCCTCTTCGTTCCGGTCCTTCACAGGGTAGAGGTCAGGTTCAGGTACCGGGAGAGCGCCGCAACGAAACGATCACGGAAGGATGTTCGGCGGCTGGCCTTACTGCTCGTACGCTCATGCGCCCACCACAGCCGCTGTCCTCCAGCAGGACGGCACGAACCACGCGGATGCCCCCGACTCCCCGTCCCTCACCATCCTGCGCGGCTGGCTGGACGGATGGGAAGGCCGGGCGCCCGGGCGCCCAGACGTACACCCCGGCCCTTGTCGGCTCCGGCGCGTACGGATGAAAGCGCACCGTCTTTGATGTGGTGAGGTCGGTGTCGCCACAACGCAGCCTCATAGTCCGTGTAGTCCGTGTAGTCCGTGTAGTCCGTGTAGTCCGTGTAGTCCGTGTAGTCCGTGTGGTCGAGAATGAGCGCATGGACGTCCCTGAGATGCTCGAATCAGCTTCCCTGCTGGTTCCCGACGAGACCGCCACCGAGAACGACATCACGGTGCGAGACATCTGGGACTACCTCGTCCATGACGAGTGGGAGATCGCCCTGGGCCTGCTGGAGGAACTCGGGGACGGCCGTCCACTCCCTCTCGCATTCTGGGAGAAGCTCGCCGAGGCGGCCGAGCAGCTCCGGCTTGAGCGGAGCGCGGCCTGGTGCCATTGGCGGTGCTCCGAGATCCGCAATGGCGTGATCCGGGCGGATCTGACGCTCCGTCCGGCCGCCGAGGCGCGACGCACGACGCCAATCTCCGGTGCCGGTGTTCTGCGGCCCATGTGGGACATCGGACACCTCTCGCCCACCGGTGCACGTGCGGTCAGTATCGCCTTCCTCTGGGTTGAGAACATGCCCAGTCTGGAGCCCGGCGGGCGAGCCACGGTTCGCCTCGTGCCCCTCACCCCCTCCCATTGGACGCACGTCCAGCCCGGCCAGCAGATCACCATGCACGAGGACCGGACCCTGGCCGGCACCGCAGTCATCCTGGACGTTTTTCGCCCTGCCACCGCCATGCCCGCGGGATGACGTGACTGGCTCAGAGCCTGCCTGCTGGTGCACGTATCTCCGCACTTGGCGGAGACTCACAGCGCAGGAGCCCGCCGAGACCCGCCTACGAGGAAGCCCTCATCCCGCACCTCTGCACCGACCTGGCCCCACCATCCAACCTCTCCGCGGCACCTGAGCCGGGACCCAAACCGAGGTGTCTGCGCCGCCGTGTTAAATGGCTGCGTGGCGATACGACAGAAGAAGCAGCAGCCTGCCTTCGGCCTGCCCAAGGGGATCGTCCTGGTGGCGACGCCGGACGGCTGGCGCCACAGCGTCCTCACCATCGAGGGCGGCACGCTCCGTGGACGCCTCAGCGACGAGCTGCTTGATCCCGACGTGGCGCTGGCCGCCGCCACCGCGATGCTCAAGGAACTCGCGCGCACCTTCCACGACACCCCCGTCGAGGTGACCTGGGAGCCACGCCAGGAACCCTGGACGTGGACCGGCCACGTCATCGCCGTCCCCGGTGACCAGACCACCCCGACCGCGGGCACCGGCAAAAGACGGTGATCAGGACAGCTCAGCGACTGCCGGAGATCTCTTCCCACGCCCAGGAAGATCTTCTACTGTCTCTCGGACGACGTCCGCCAGCGCCTCTCGCTGGCGAATCGAGTTGTGGCACCTTCCGATGCTGAGGCCTATGACAGCACCGCCCACCTCGCACACCCTCGTTGGGGCCTTGAGTTTCCGTGGGGCATGCCCGCCGGTCGGGTTGCGGCGGCAGGCGGGAGGATCTCGTCGATCAGCCGCTGTTGATCGACCGGGAGCTGTCCTGCGGTCTGCTTCATGCGGGTCTTGCACCACCACGGGCCGATCATCACAACAGCCTCTCGCCCACTGATCAGAATCACTGGTTCTCCACATCAGCCCTGGGGAACAGCCGTGATTGTCAACTGCCGTTGTTTCTAAGTGCGTTGGCTGTTCCTCTGCCCGGTAGGCGTGGCGAGGTCGATGACCGCCCACAGGCGTGTTCCGTCGGGAGCGTTGTCGGTGCCGCATGCGGCGACGGAGGGGCAGTCGGCCACTGTTGTCAGGGTCAGTTCGGTGGGTGTCTGTGGGGTGTGCTGGTGGCTGAGGACGAGGATGCAGGCGCGTCCTTGTTCGTCGGCGAGGTGGACGCTGATCCGCCGTCCCGCGTCTGCCACGGCGGGTGCGATGAGGGCGGCCACGACGTGCCGTACCGCGGCCGGGTCGGGGCGGTAGCCCCACGCCTGGAGCTGCTCGACGATGCGGCGCTGAGTGGCGGTTGCGGTCCATGGGGCGGATTCCAGCGGCCAGTTCGCACAGCGGCGGTTCGCCAGCGTCACCCGTGCTCGCGCGCCCTGGAGGACTGGCTTGGGTGCGGTGCCGGTGTCGGACGGGAAGGGGGACGGAGGCTTCTTCGGCGGGGTCGGGGTCTTGGGCGGATAGTCCGGCCGGTGTTCGGCGGCGGCGTCCTGGGAGATCTCGGCCATGTTCTGGTCCCCCTCTCCCGCCCGTGCGAGTCGCTGCCGGCTCCGTACGGGCCATGCTACGGACCACGGTGGCAGCCCGTCAGCATCTCACGCGAATCGGCAGGATGCCTGTTTGCCGCTGTATGGGGATCTGATGCTCTCCGGTCGAACGGGTAGGCGACTTTTGAGAACCCGTTCTTGACCGGCTGCGGACGCTTGGGAGCCATGAACGGGGCATGGTGGGTCAGCGTTTGATGCGTCCGCGGATGGCGAGGACGCCGAGGGCGAGGAGGGTGGGTTCGAGGAGGCGCGAGGCCATCTCGATGTAGGTGCCGGCGGTGGTGAGGTTTTGCCCGCTGGAGCGGAAGACCACGGAGTTGACGGCGATACGGGTGGCTTTCTCCGCGCGGGCCCAGGTGATGCGCGGGGACCATGTGCCGTGCAGGGCGGGGTCGGGGGTGCCGGTACTGAGGCTGATCTTGCTGCCGTGGAGGGTTCCGGTGGTGGCGGGGTGGGGGTCATGGGTGGGCAGGCCGGTGCCCATGAGGAGCAGCACGGTCAACGTCATGGCGGCGAGCAGCCAGGTGAAGGCGCGGGAGGCGCGCAGGCCGTAGCCGGACAGTATCCAGTAGGCCCACAGGAGGCGGCGTTCGCCTTTGGGGGTGCTGGTGTGGTCGTGGCGGCGCATTTCGCATTCGCCGTAGTAGAAGTCGGCTGCTCCGGGGGCGTTCTTGCCGTCCTCGAATGCTTTGCGGAGCTCCGGGTGGTCGCGCCGTCGCGTACAACGGCCGCAGGCCCGCAGGGACACGTAGCCGCACGACAGGCGGCTCACCCCCGCAGAAGCGGAGACCTGTGTGCCGCCCCTGCCCCCAGCACACCACCCCCGACGAGAACCTGCCGTCCCCTCCCCCTGGCGTCGCCGGTCGCCTCCGCCCTACCCTCGCCCCCATGACGATGGTGATCGAAGCGCGTAGGCCTCCCTCTGGTCCACCCTCCAAGCCGCCGCCCGGACGCCCTCCGTCGGCCCCGGGGCCGGACAAGAACCCCCCGATGCCCCCGAATCCTCCGGGCCCGGACGCCTGACCGGGAGCGGTGGCTCATGCACGTGGAACACATCGGCTGGGAACAGCTGCCCGCCGAGGCCCGCGCGGCGGTGGACGACCGGGTCGGAGCGGGGTATAAGAAGGCCGACATGCCCACGGGGAACAGCTCCGGCATCGCCACCCTGCTCTTCCTCCCCGACGGTTCGAAGGTCTTCGTCAAAGGCCTGCCCCTCGGGCACGAGCGGGCCGAGGAACTGGAGAGGGAGGCGCGCGTCAGCCCCCATCTGCCCGACTACGCGCCCAAGGTGCTGTGGCAGGTGGACGCGGGGGGCTGGCGGCTGCTCGGAATCGAGGGCGTCACCGCCACCCCCTGGGCGGACTTCACAGCCGACGGCGACCACCTGGAACGGGTGGCGCAGGTGCTGCGGGACCTGAGTACCCGCCCGGCCCCCGACGTCGGGCTGATGACGGCCTGGGACAGGTGGGGGCACTACTGCGAGCCCGGGGACGAACCCCTGCTGACCGGCCAGACCCTGCTGCACGCGGACCCGGCGGCCACCAACTTCCTGATCGGCCACGACCGGACGTGGCTGGTCGACTGGGCGTGGGCGGCACAGGGGCCCGGATGGGTCGACGCGGCATTGTGGGGCTTCCGGCTTGTCCTGGACGGACGGCAGAGCCCCGAGGAGGCGGCGGCGTGGGCGCTGACCGTTCCCACCCTCGCCAACGCGCCCCGCGCGGCGGTGCACGTCCTCACCGAGGCAGAGGCAAGGTCATGGGAGGACTGGAAGGCATACGGTGTTGAGGGGATCGAACGGACCGTCACCGCGTCCCGCCGGTGGGCGGACTTCTGGAGCTGAGGGCAACGAGATGGACGCTACGTGTGACTCGCCACGCACGTACGGCGCCGTGGCCTCGCAGAACGCTGTCGTTACTCTCAATTCGGGTGCTACCAGCAGGCCGTGGGCCTACCGTTGGTCTGGTGACCGATACCTGGCTCCCTCTCTCGCGCCGCGGAAACGAGAGGACAGAGCTGCGCCCGGGTGTACCCGCAGCTGCCGAGACACCGTTGCGCGAGTGGATCAACCGCGCTGCCCGTGACGCCGCGTGCGAGCGGGTCCTGATCCGTTGCAACCTCGCGCGAGATCCGGAGGACGGCCCCCATGCGGAGGTCGACGACGCGGAATTCCTCGCCTGGTACACCACCGCCGAAGAGCTCCCCGACGTCATCGACGCACTGCTCAACCTTCTGCCGACCAGCTCGCAGCGGACCACTCCCGGAACGCATCTGCTCCCCACCCAACCGGTGCCCGCCTCACTCGGAGGCGTACTCCTCTCCCTGGACCGCTACGTCTTCAACATCCACCGGGGTCCCTTGCAGGAACTCCTCGACGACGCCCAGTCCATCTACACGATCCGTATCGACGGCCGCGCCCTGGTCCACCGCGTCGACCCCACCCTTGCCGCATCCGTGGAAGCCGCCGCACAAGCCGCTGCGCAGCCCGACCGCGGGTCCGCCAGCCAGCACCTCCGCCTCGCACATAACGCCGCGTACGCGCTGCACCCCGACGCCGTACGCGCCTACAGCGAAGCCATCAAGGCCGTCGAGGCCGCTGCCCAGGCCACCCTCCAGCCCAACAACACCCGCGCGACCCTTGGCACCATGCTTGGTGAGTGGCGCCAGATCGAGCACAAGCTCCGCTCCGCCCTCCCTGGCAAGACCGGTGCCGAGGGCCTGGAGACCGCCCGCTCGATGATGGAACTGCTCTGGACCGGTCAGAGCAGCCGCCACGGAGGCCGGGCCCCGACTCCTGAAGAGACCACCGAGCAGGCACGCATGGCCGTCGACCTCGCAACAAGCCTGGTGCGCTGGTTCTCCAGCGGAGCCGTCAGCCGGAGTTGACCCTCCTCGGCCCGTCTGGCTGGCCGGGCACCGGCGCGCTGCCGTGCTGTAGCTCCCGTGGCCCTACCGGCTGCGGTCTGGTCGCATGCCCATGTCCGCTTCGGTGGCCTCGACATCTCTCGCGCTGCCTGGCTGGCCACGGGGGCGCCGCCTGTTGACCCTGGCCTGGCAGTGGAGGAAGGGGGCTGGTCACCGTCCACCGTCCTCGGCCGGACGGCTGGGTTGCCGACCTCGTGAGCCGTCCTCACCCAGCAGGGCGCCGACGGTTCACCTTGGCTTCCTGGGCGCCCAGTTCCTCGACGGGGCACGGGAGAAGGACTTCAGCCGGGCGGCACTACGAGTCGGGGGTTCCCGGGCCGCCGGCGGAGGCGGGAACGGTTTGGGGTGCGGCTGGGAGTGACGGCAAGTGTGGGGGTAGCGGAACGTCGGGGAGCAGTTGGCGACGTACCCGCTCGGCGGCTTCCAGGTCGCGCCGCGATTTCTCGCACAAGCGGATGAGTCGCTCGTCGGCTCGGGGAGCGAGCCAGACCTGAACAAGGTAAGAGTCGTTGGAGCCACGACCGGCTCTTTCGTCGCTGCGGTCGTTCGCGTGCACACGTACGCGATAGTCCCCAGGCCCAGCGAGGGCCAGGTTGCCGAACAGGAGTGGATACTGCGACTCAAGGACGTGCAGTTCTCCTGAGGAGACCGCTACAGAGACCTCTGCAACGTCTTCCCAGCCCGACGCAACCGACGGCTCCTGGGCGTATGCCTCGGTGACGAGGGGCACGTGTCCTGTGTGTGTTCCCGTGGTGACACACACCACGTCTCTGTTGGCCGAGACCAGACCCGTCGTCAGGGACGACGGCCAGGCGGGCGGGCGCTCCGGCCCGGGTACGAGATAGAAGCTTGTATGGCTCGTGAAGACAAGGCCCTCGATTCTCTCGACCACGCGGCTCACCAATCTCCTGCGAAGACCCTGAACCGGTCCCCAGCGACGACGCGTTCGCTGCCGTAGAACTCGTTCAGGGCTTCTCCGCCGAGGCGGTTATGTTCCTTCGGAATGTTGCATCGGGACCAACCGACGGAGCCTATGTCGCTGCTGACGATAGGTGTCTGCGGCCAGCTGAGCTGGCACCAGCTAAACGTGCGAGGGGCGAACGGTGCCCCGCTCGACCACGCGCCTTCTTGGGTGGAGCGGAATGGGTACTCGTCACATTGATATCCCGGGGGCCTCGGGTAATCATCGCCGCGGGGGCAGGCCCGATCTCCGTTTCGCCTTGATGTGTCGGAGTTACCGTGCCGAGTCAACACCTGCGGTAGACCGGTATAGTGGGCCCAGGAAATGCTAAGGGCGTTCAGCCACCATGCAGGATTGTGTGTCGCGTTGGTGTTCACGGAGAATTGCGGTTCGTAGTCCGAGAAGACGCAGCCAGGGCCGACGATGCCAACCATCTGATTGTCGCATCGCACAGGGAGCGAGTCTGCGACGACATCCGTCGAATATACCGAATTCATAGCCGTGAAGTGGTACTCGATTTTGGACTTTAGGTAACCCACTGCGCCAGGGGCGGCTGTCATCCCGGTGAATTTGAAATCCCGTGCGACCGTAACGCCCATGTCGATTCGGGCCGGCAGGAAAACCACATCCGGACCCGCGCACAGGTCCACGCATGTAGCGTCGCCGGCCACCGACGTGTCGGCGAAGGCTCCTGGGGACGGCGTGCCGAATGGGGTCATGGCGATGGAGTACCTCGACGTCAACCCATCAGAGCTGTACGCGGTTTGCCATTGCAGGAGAGCGTATTCGAACTGGGAAATGAGCGTCCCGTTCGTATTCTTTATTATTGTTTCGTTGAGGGTCGCGCGACATGCGTCGTGTCGCGTCATCCACCACTGCCCGTCGTTGTACGGTTCGGTACCACACCAGCTTGGAGGCTGCGGGCCAGCGAGGCTTGCGAAGCTCGCGGAGGAACGGGAGGCCACGCTCCGTCCCTCGTTGTCCATGGGTAGGTTGGTCCTCGAACAGGACACCCTAGAGAAGCCGGCGGCGCGCGCCTGGGTCAATGTCGCGTCCATATTTGCGCATGTGTCCTGGCTTGTGCCGGGAGTGGACTGCGGACCCTGGTTCGTGGGTGCACCAGGAAGGCCCGGGGGGGACGGCACGCGGCGCAGTTCCCCGGGAACCGCAGAGGAGGCAGGCGAGGGTTCGAATTCCGCCGAGGCGATGGGTGCGGTCAGTGCCATAAGCGTTGCTAAAAGTGCGACTATGAGCGCAATCTTCCGCATTAATCACTCCCTGCTCGCTATGGTATCGCCGTGAAACTTCCCTCTGCCCTCCGTTCGTTTTGATGATGGCAGTCGGTGACGATTCCGTGCGTTGCCACAGCAACGCACGGAATCGCCTGGCCATTAGCAGCCAATGTCCTCATTGCGGGCGCCAGTGATCGCATGTCGCACGCAACCCGCTCACGCGCCGGTCGGGAACGACCGCACGAGCATGCCGCCACGCCGATATCAGTGACCAGTCAATTACCGGGCATTTTTCTGGCCACGGGGTCCACTCCAGTTGGCTCATATCCTTGGCGTGCCACGCGCAACGTGGCCAGCTCCGCGAGTGGTTGTCGGACAGACGGGGAATCTTGTCGAGACGCTGGACAGCTGGGTGTTGTCGGTGTGGGGCAGAACGGAGCGAAGACCGGGGATTACCGCAGCTCGCCGCAGGACACTGAGGTCTGACGAGAAGGCGAGCCAATGAGAGGTGGCAGTGCGTGGGGACTCTGCTGAAGGGCCTTGCCGGTGTGCGCTGGAATGAGCTGCGTGACTCGCGGCGGGCTCCCGCTACCGGCATACCGCCGCTGCTCTCCAGGATCGCCTATGGAGGCGAGGGTGCCGCCCGGCTGGCGATCGACGAACTCGGTGACATGATCTGCGCGTTGGGGTTCGTCGTCGGAGAGGCGACGGCCCCGACCGTCCCCTTCCTGCTGGAACTGGTCGGGGCTCCGTACATGTGGTGCAAGGCGGAGCTGTTGGAGCTGCTGGAGGGCATCTGCCGGGCGGCGCAGTGGCACGGCGCCGCAGCAGCGAGCCGCGCGAGACACACGGCCTTGCGGGAACAACCGGCCTGGGAGGTGGCCGCCCGGGCGGCTGTGCGCGCAGGGCGACCGATTGTCGAGGGCCTCGCCTCGTCCGTCCGGCCGGAGGAGGCCGAAGCGGCGCGCACACTGCTGCGGACCATGGACGAAGTGGCACCATTCCCCGAGCTCTGAGCGACGGCGGCGCGTACCTAACCTGCGAGCCGTCGGCCTGCGTGATCGACGCGCAAAGCGTCAAGGCCTCCACCAGCGCTGGTTCGGGTTGACCGAGACGCCGCACGATTCTTGTCTCAGTCAACCCCAGCCGCAGGGACCTCTATCACGGCCTCCCGTTCCGCCATGAACTCGGCGGGAGGGCTGGAGAGTACGGTGATCGCGCACCTTGCCACTTGCGTGGCCGTGCTCCGGGTCTTTCGTCGTTGACGGGGTCGTGAAGGTGTCGCATCGTCGAGGCATGGGATCACAAGGCGCGAAGCGCAGTCACGCAGAGGCTTGGATGGAGCTCCTGGAGGCGAACCGTCCTCAGGCAGCTGAAGACGACCAGTCCTCGCCGTCCCTGTGGTTGTTGCTTCAGGCGGCCAGGCGTGAGCCGTTGCTGAGTGCGATGTATCCGTGGATCTCGATGCGTCAGCTGAGCGTGTCAGCAGCAGACAACTGGGAGGAGTGGGGCCATGAACCACTCCCGGCGATGTTCGCCCATCCAGATTCCTATGCGGTGGTGGGCCGCTTGGACCGGGGAGAGCGTGTCGCCTTCGAGACGGCAGATCCCGCTGAGGCGGTCGCGCTCGCAGCCCGTCTGGTGCGCGACCAGCGGGCAGCTCAGGCGAAGGAACCGCACGTCTGGTCGGCTGAGGCGGAGGCGGTGCTGCGTGGTGCCGGTTGGTATCCAGGGCGGAGCGTCGACACGACAGCGTGGCGAGTGCGGCTGGAAGCGGACGGCTTCCGGATCCACGCCGCCGCCGAGGAGTTCCTGCGCGAGTTTGGGGGACTGATGACCGCCGGCGGTGGCTCCGGGATCACCCGAGCGCGGGAGCCATTCGAACTCGACCCGCTGCTCGCGCTGGGGGAGGATGACCGATTCGGGGAGTGGGGCGAGGAGATCGCCCGCTGCCTCTTCCCCCTGGGGGAACTCGACCACGGTCACGCGTTCCTCGGAATGGACGAGCAGGGCGAACTGTATGTCGTGGCCGACTGGCTGGCCCGGTTCGGCCGTATGCCCCAAGCCATGGAGAACCTCGTCCTTGGGGTGATGCCGGTCCGCATGGCCGACCCTAATCAGCCCTGAGCAAGCGGAGTGGCTGTTCCCCCGGAGGATGCAGTCGAGAGGGCGGTTCGGATTTGGACGAGGCTGGCCCGCCAGGAGCCGTCCTTGTCGGTATCACCCCAAAGTTCCATCAGCTCAGATGGGTCGGTAACCACGCGGTCAAGGGCCTGGACCCCAAGTTCACGCAGCTCGCTGGAAAGCTGGGGCGGGGGCAGATCCGGCCCGTACGCGGTGGTGATGGACTCGCCCCCCGGGCACTGTGCGGCGACCAACGCCGCCGCCGCGACTGCCTCCACCGCGATGTCCTGGTTGAGGTAATCGCGGGTGCCGATGATTCGCAGGAGAGCGTCCCGGATGATGCCCTCTCTCTCGCCTTCGGGCGCCTCGTCGAGGTCGCCGGAGAAGTCCGCGGCAGTGTCGTTGTCGAAGGGGCCGACGTCCCAGGTACCCATGCGTCTCTCCCGCTCGTGGTGACGTCTGAACATCGTGCCAGCCACCACTGACATACCGTGACCCACCTGGTTCGGGTTGAGTGAGACGGCGCTGGGCTGTCCGCCTCAAGGTCACGGGATTCCCGTATTCCGGACACTCTTCGACGCAGCCTCGGCCAGGCCGCGACGTAGGACCTCGCCGCACGGATCGACGAGCTGACCGGCCATAGCCACAACTGTCCACCCTCTCCGGCAAGTTCGGCCGGATATCACTCAGTTGACGCCGCCGCGTCCCATTGGTCCTATCCCGAGCCCGGCGGCGGCCATGCTAGCCAAGTGCCCTCCGCCGCCGGGAGCCTCTGCCGAGGCCTACTCCTGATCGCTCGAGTCGTGGGAGTTGAACCCGTGAGCGCAGGATGTGGCTGCTGCGAGGTCGGGGCCGACAGGGAGGTGGGCGAAACCGTCCCGCCCCTCCAGGCCCTGGGCCCTCGGGCCGACAGTGGCCGGCACCGCCGTGCAGCGGCCGGTGACGCCGGTACTGGTCCATTGGCGCGGCATGTCCCGCCCGGCTCAGCGGGCAGACGAAGCCGGGTGAACCGTGACCGGGCTCAAGGACTGTGCGGACCAGCCGGGTCCCCTCTTCACCGGACGGGCACCCCGCCCGGTTCCTCCAGGGCGATTCAGTTCACAGGTGCTAGCCGGGCTCACCGCCGTGGCTCGGGTGGCGGTCCCGGCCACTGGAAGGCAGCGCCCCGACCCGGCTCCGGTCTCGACCGTGCCTGGCGGCGGCAGAGCGCGAACGGCCCTCTCGCCTTCGCGCGAGGCTTGTGCTGGACTGTGCACCATGATCCGTAAGCGACGACGGGGAGACCACGATGCCTCTTGAGGGCGAGTACGAGCCGAGTCCGGCGCAGTGGGTGCGTGAGCAGGTCGAGCTGTACGAGAGTTCGGGCGGCACACAGGGAACGACGCTGTGGGACACGGGCCTGCCCGTCGTCATTGTCACGATGCGCGGAGCGAAGAGCGGCAAGATCCGCAAGGTCCCGTTGATGCGCGTGGAGCACGGGGGGCGGTACGCGGCGGTGGCCTCGAAGGGCGGGTTACCGCGTCACCCGGTCTGGTACTTCAACCTCATATCCGACCCGCACGTGGAGCTCCAGGACGGGCCCGTACGGCAAGACATGACAGCCCGTGAGATCACAGGAGACGAGAAAGCCGAGTGGTGGAAGCGCGCGGTCGCCGCCTATCCGTCGTACGGCGAACACCAGGAAAAAGCCGACCGTGTGATCCCCGTCTTCGTTCTGGAGCCCGCATCTTCGGGGGCGATCGACGACCCAGCACCGTCGAGGAGGAAATGAACTCCAGGCCCCACTCGTTCGGCCCGACAGGGCGCCGCGCGGCTTGGACTCCGAGGCCGACTTGGACAGTCTCACTTGGCCGTGTCCCCGGAATGCGAACTGAACGAGGTCAGCTGAGAGCGACAAGGCCTCGTGAGACGGGACGCCTGTTTCCGAACCCAGTAGCAGCCGTCCAACGAACCAATGCCCGATAGGTAAGTTTGAGATCCGTCCGCTGAGCGGTCACTGTGACTATTCAGCGGACGGAGTCGCTGGGGCGTGTGAAGCGAGAGGCGAAGTCTCGGCTCCCAGATGGGGCAGCACGGCTCATGCTGTCGCGCTCGCCGCAGCCGCGCTGCCCCTGGCTCTGCCCGGTCCCAGCAGCGCCGCCCCCCGGGATCCGGGTGAAGACCGCCCAAGGACTGGACTCCTGCTCGGCCACGTACGCGTGCCTCTGCGAATACGAGCGGGACGACGTCTCCGGCCCGGCCCGCGTCTGCTTTTCGTAACAACGGCGCCGCCGACCGAGGGACGCCCCGCCGGGTGCTCTGGCCGGGAGGTTTCGTCGGCTCGGTTAGGTGCGAGGTGGTGAGCTGCGGGGGCTGCAGGCGGTCAGGTCCGCACCATAAGATCTTGGGCTCAGGTGCGGATCGGAGGACGAGATGGTGGAACAGCCGCGGATACGCCTCGGACGCGATAACGCGTGGCTGGAAGTGACTCGGACCAATGAGGAGAGTTGGCAGGTCACAGCCGACTGGTGCTCCTGCCTGACAGCCGACTTCACGGCATACCTTCAGCACCGAAGAGGTCGCTGGCTTCGCAGCACGGATGCTCTCTCGCCTGAAGGCCCCTTCGGGCGGACGCTTCTCCGAGGCGGTGAGCCCTGGCCGCAACAACCCTCTGGCTTTGACTGCGGAGCCCGTCGGGGACGGCTTCGCCTTCTTCGTGCGGCTCACGCCTAACGGAGACGACGACGTATGCCATTTTCAGATGGAGATCGATCCGATCACCATCCCCGAACTGCGAGAGACCTTCGATGCCCTCCAGGTAGCGCTGACTGAATGGCTTCCGGAGGACCCGAGCGGGTCAGGCCACTGTCATCAGCGGACGCCCGCCCCAGTCGGGTGCCTTGCTGCGGATGCAGGCGCGCTCGCGACTCTGGGCGTCCAGGATGCCGGGGTGGCGGGCGTTCTGGTTACGCTAGCAGAGACATATCAGGGCCCTACGGTACGACCACGACAAGTGCCGCCGTCTCGTCTGGGACCTCGGGGTGAAGCCGATGATCGCCCGCCGAGGCGCCGAGCACGGCTCCGGCCTCGACACTCAACTCTGGTTCGTCGAGCGCGCCTTCGCCCATCTGCACACTGGTTCCGCCGCCCGCGGATCCGCTGGGAGATCCGCGACGACATCCGCGAAGCCTTCCTCACGCCGGGATGAGCGCTTATCTGCTGGCGCCGACTCGCAGCAGTTCAGCGCCGCCACTCGTAGGCGCCCGGGGAAGTCTCCACAACCTCCTGGGGCCAGGCCGCCTGAACACGCCGCAACCGTTCGCGATGCTCCGCGGCCCAGCCCTGGGCCAAGCGCACCGGAACACGAACCGATGTACCGGATCCGGCAAGGTCCTCCACCGCGACCACAACGACTCCGTTCTGGCCGGAGGGTTCGAATCGGATCTCGGGGTTTCGCCCGTCGTCCATCCAGGACACCTCCCGCCCGACGACAAGCACATCCAGGACCTCGGACCAGCAGTCCAAGTCGTCCGGTGCCAGGCACACTTCCAGGTGTCCCTGGGCGAACCCACTGGTGACCATAATCTCCGCGTCGAGGAAGTCGTGCCAGAACAGCACCCCCGGCATGTGGCGGCCCAGAACCCGAACCAGAAGACCGCTCCCCTCGTCAGCCAAGTGAATCAGATCCACGGCGCTGCCCTCGCTCACTCTTACTCCCCACGCTCACATCGACTGCCGTCATGTTGCCGCGCACGGGCTCGGCAACGGCTGCCGGGCAGCCCGGCAGGATATACCACTCCTCAGCGCCGACGTACTGGACGGTGACGGCTACCTGGTTTCCTGCGCGTCGGGTGGTGCGGACGATGAGGTCGCCGGTGACGACGCCAGCCCACGAGGCTGGGTGGCCCATCGCGACCGGGATCATTGAGGGCGCGGCACGCCGTCTCGTCGCCGACCGCCTCGATACTCGATATAGGTGGCGCCCGCTGGGGTCTTGATGGCGCCGAAGCCGTCCTGAAACTCCGTACCGTCGCCGCTAATGGCGATCTTGGCGCCTACGGGAAGCACCATCTCGCTGAGGAACACCAACGCATACGCACTCACTGCCTGACCGTGGTCTCCCTCCGGAATGAGCCGGAGAGGACTTCGCAAAGCAGGCCGGACGCGGTCTGATCACCCACGCCATAATGCCTCCATGTCGTCGATCCGCCCGCCAGCGCCGCGTCCATGCGAGAGCTGCCCCTACCGGAAAGACGTGGCCTCCGGTGTCTGGGCCCGCCACGAGTACGAGAAGCTCCGTCGCTACGACGTGCAGACGGCTGACCAGCCCACCAGGCTGTTCCAGTGCCACCAGGCCGACTCCGACAGCACGAACCGTCGGCTCTGCGCCGGCTGGGTCGGTTGCCACGACGCCGCGCATCTGCTGGCGCTGCGGATCGGCATCCTCGACGGCAGCCTCTACGACGACACGTATCAAGCCGCGCTCGAGTACGTGTCACCCACCCCCCTGTTCGCCTCCGGAAACGAGGCTGCCGATCACGGCCAAGCCGGCCTTGCCGATCCGTCCGACGACGCGAAACGCCTGGCAGTCAAGATCACCCGAACCCGCGGGGACCTCGCAATCTAACCCGATTCCACAATCCCGGACACCAGCATCTTCGTCACTCGAAGAGAGCCGCACCCGACCGATACCTTCCCGGAAGTCACCGTGTTGCCACGGTCGAGCGTGCCCCCTGGCGCCCGTCCCCCCGACCGTGGAAACACCGTCGCTGACAGGCCGACGGAGCGTGCGGGGCCCGCGGCCACTTCGCACGTACACGGGCCCCGCACACCGCACGCCAACAGGCTTCTCCAACGGTCCGTGCCGACAGATGACGGGCCGGAAGCCCCGGCCCGCGAAAGCATCGCCGGTCCCACCCGCCAACGCGACCAGCCCCGCGGCCTCTTCGGCTTGTCTCCAGGGCTTGATCAACGCGCGCCCGGGGCATGGCGCACGTGCGGAGGTGTCCCGCCGTCCAGCGCCTGGATGTGGAAGCGCGCTCTTCAGCATCCCCCAGCCCAGTGCCGCCCTCGCCCACCGGCTGGGAGACCTCCTCCCCGCTGCCCCTGCCGGTCGGTACCCACCGGGCACCGGCCGGCTCACGCGGTTCTCCTGCCAGGCGATTCAGAACGCTCCCGTTCACCGCGAGTCCCCGGTCTTGCCGTCTGGCCGACAGGCGATGCTCTCAGCCCTGTTCGGTTTCCGCACGCTGCGTCCACGACCGGATGACTCGCGCTCCGGGCTGGAGCACCTCGGGCTTGCCTGTTTGCTCTCAGGGTCTGCCCTGATCATGGGTGGTCAGGACCTTATCGACTGTTGCGAAGTGGGCTTGGTATATGTGGCGAATGCCTTCCCACTTCTTGGGGTCGTTGGAGATCTCTCTCTTCTGGTAGGTGGTTTCGAGGCTGTTCCAGATCTTGTCGATATCGGTACGGGTGTGGCATTCGGCGTCGGCGACAGCGACGATGACTTCGCGGTCGCCGGGTTTGGGCCGTGGCCGGACTTCGGGAAGGTGGAGCCGGTCAGCAGCGGCGAAGACGTCTGCGGGGACATGGTGGCCCTTGGCTTTCATGCAGGCGGCCCACGCCTGCTCCGCCTTCTTGACTTTGGGGTCCTTTCTGGTCTCGTTGAATGTGCTGAGTTCCATGACGTTGGCGGCACGCAGGGCGTTGCCGTAGGTCTGTGCGGTGGCGTTCTTGCCATCGAGGGTGCGGACGGCCTCCCCGGCGCAGCCGCCTTCGGGCACGGGCTGGCCTTTGTAGGTGGGCACGGCGCCGCTGGCGACCTGTGTCTCGGCCTGGCTCGGCTGCGGCACTTGGGGAGGGTTTCGGTCGTCGCCGGGAAGCCAGTAGCCGTACTGCGCGGCTGTGGCGCGGTCTGAGATGCCGTAGCGGCGCTGGGTCATGCTCTCTGGACCGCGTGGTCCGAGCTTGGAGGTGATCTGTCCTGAGGTGATGCCGAACCGCTTCAGGCATTGGGTGATCAGGACGGCACGGGCGCGGCCGTCGGCTCCGATCTGCCGGGGGCTTGGCATGTATGCCTGGATCGGCAGTGCCGGTCCGGGGAGAGCTGACGGCGGCGCGGATGGCACGGGCGTGGAGGGGTCGGGGTGTGTGCTGCGCTTGGTGCTTGCGCTCGTGCCGTGGTCGTCTTGGGAAGTGCTGCAGGCTGCCGTGGCGCCGATCGCGCTGGCGATCAAGAGGACGGTTATCGTGCTGGGGCGTTGGGAGTGGATGTTCATCCGGCGTAGACGGACTTTCCGGAGGCGTTCTCGTTCTTGACGTAGGTGAGATCTCCGCCGCTGGAGGCCGAGAACCACTCTCGGGTTCCGTTGTGGTTGCTGTTGTAGAAAACGCCGAAGGTGTAGTTTCCGCTGGCGTTGAACACCGAGGCCGCGTTGTTCTTCACGTCCTGGCCACCGCCAGGCAGTCCAGCAGGAAAGGTGTAGCCCGCGTAGTTGTCGATGGTGGATGTGCTCTGCGAGCGCTTGAAGTTGGCGTTGTGAAGGCCGGAGTTGTAGTAGAGGCAGTGCTCGCCGTATGCGCACAAGTTGTTGGTTTGCGCGGTGCTGACATCGGTGCTGGCTGCGGCGTAGTAGGTCGTGCCGCTGATGGCGAACTGCTTGACGGGCAAGGGGGTTCCGGGGCGGCGTGCGAATCCGCTGCGTGCTTCCTGGGCCTCCTTTTCTGTCTTGTGGGTGAGGTGCTGGGGGTCGAGTTTGCCGTCTGCCAGGTCGCGCTGGTGCTGTACCTCGGCGGGAACCGGTTCCGGGTCGGGTACCGGGCTTGCGGCGAAGGCGGATCCGGCCTGCACCGTTAAGGACAGCCCGAGGGTGGCTAAGGCCGCCGTGACACGTATGCGGGCGGTGGACTGGGTAAGCATGTTGCTCTCCGTTCTCGCAGGGGAAGAGTGGTGGCGACGGTTGGTCAGCGCCCTTCCAGGGCGGCGTTGAAGCCGCCTCTGAGGTAGGGGTAGGCCTGGGCGATCGCGTATGCGGACGCCTGGCACCGTGTGCGCACGGGTGCTGCCGCAGGGCTGTCGGCACAGCGGTCGGTCCGGTAGTGGCCGGCTGCCGCAAGGATGTGGTTCGCGTTGGTGCGCAGGGTTGTGAAGTAGGTGGCTGGCTCGTGTTTGATCCAGGACAGGGCCCTCTGGGCGGTCTGTTCCGCTTTGCCCGTTGCGGTCGTGCACGCGCTGGTCAGAGCGGAGGCTCTGGCGGGCCAGCACTTGGACCCGCTTTCCGATCCGTAGGTGGCCTCCGTGTTGTTGAGCAGGGGTACGGACTTGGCGTGGATGTCCTGGGCGTCGGGGGCGATGGGCCCCTTTGGCTTGGCCTGCCAGGCCCGGTAGGGGTCGCTGGCCGGAGGAGTCCATGTCGGCGCCGTGCCGGCCGTGCCGCTTCGGGAGGGAGGCGGGGTCTGGGGGGTCGAGGAGTTCGACGGCGGCGCGGACGTCTTTGAGGTGGGTGCACTGCTGTCGGTGTGTTCTCCCGAGCTGCTGCACCCGGATATCGCGAGTGCTGCCACCGCGAATCCGGTGGCTGCCGTTCTTGTTCGACTGAGCATGTCTTCCCCAACGGTCTGGTTTCCGGCCGCCTCCGGCCAGTCAAACGATCTTTGCATGGGGCGGACTTCACGGGGGCGGAAACAGGATGCCGCTGGGGCCACCGGGCCCTTCGTCCTATGCCGCTGGTGCAGTGGGCTGGAGCGGTGGGTTGAGGCGGCCTGCCCGAGCGCGGATGGTGGGTATGAGCAGCCATTGGCCGGTGGCGGCGCAAAGGCAGAGGAAGGCGCAGGTGCCCCATAGCTGCCCGGGCCCCCATGCGAGGAGCTGTGTGCCCACGAGGGGGGCGGTGAGCATGGCTGTGGACCATGCCATCCCGTACAGGCCGTAGTAGCGGCCTCGCAGCGGCTCGGGGGCGATCGAGGCGATGACCGCCTGGTTCACGGAGCTGACGGCGATTTCGCCGAGCGTCCACAGCGCCACGGTGCAGGCGTAGCCCAGTGGCGTCGACACCAAGGCTGTGCTGCCGAAGCCGAGACCGAGGACGAGGATCCCGCCGATCAGTACGTGGCTGTGGTCTTGTCGCGTCAGCAGCGGTCCCGTGAGGGGCTGGACGATGACGATGACGATGGCGTTGACGGCCATGACGTATCCGAAGGTCGAGGGTGACAGGCCGTCCTGCTTCATCGCCAGGGGCAGGGTGGTGAGGGCCTGGCAGAAGACGATGCCGTAGGCGAGCCACGCTCCCAGGTAGGCCAGGAGCAGCCGGTCTTTCACCACGTCTCTGTAGCTGCCGGACCGGGCGGTCGTGGACGTGCTGGGCGTGCTCGCGGCGCCGGTTGATCTCCACACCAGGAGACCGGCTGCCGCGCAGGTCGCGGAGTTCACCCAGAACAGCCAGGTGAAGCCGTGGCGTACCAGGGAGCCGCCGAAGACCATGGAGAACGCGTAGCCCAGGTTCACCGCCCAGTACAGCAGGCCATAGGCGCGTGGCCGTTCGGCCGCCGGGAACAGATCGGCGACCAGGGTGGCGGAGGCGGGCCGGTGCATGTCGCCCGTGACGCCGACGAGCAGGGCGCAGACGGCGATCCATGCGAGGTGGTCGGCAGCGCCGAGCAGGAACAGGAATACCCCGGTGCCCACCATGCCCGCGGTCATGGTGATGCGGTAGCCGATCCGGTCGACGAGCAGGCCGCCGCATAACTGGGAGATGACTCCCCCGGCTCCGGAAACCGCCAGGATCACGCCGACAGTCGACAGTGAGATGTGGCGTTCCTCGGTCATGTAGTAGCCGAGGTAGGGGATGACCATGGCGCCGAGCTGGTTGGTCAGCGTGGCAGCCCACACGGCCCAGAACGTGCGGTTGAGGCCGCCGTTCCACTTCGCCCACAGTGCGGAGCGGCGGCTTTCGGCTGGGGGCGGGGAGGTGCTTGTCGCCGTGGTGTCGTGCGGCGGGGAGCTCATCGTGCCGCGCCGCCCCCCACTGGTGGGTGGAGCACGACACCTCGGCCGGCGAAGAACCGCTCGAAGTCGTCGGTCTGCACCCGCGCGTACTCCTGGGAGGCTGCGATGCCGGAGGGGTTGTTCAGATACAGCGCCTGGTCGTCGGCGCCGACCACGAGGACGAGGTGGCCTCCGCGGCCGGGCGCGGCACTGGCCGGCCAGCGGATGTCCGGGTGCACCGAGGCCATCACCAGGCAGCCCGAAGCGAGGGCGGCATGGATGTCACGGGTGGAGAGCCCGGTGTGCGTTTCGGCGACCAGACCGAAGCGGTCTTTGACGTAGGCGCAGAACGGTTCGTAGATCAGCCCGATGAGTTTGCTGTCGCGGGCGACGTAACCGCCCGCGGCCTTGCACTCCTTGGCCAGCTCGACGGTCGGGCGGGTGAACCCGCACCAGTAGTCGAGGGCCATGTTCAAGCACGCCATCCCGCAGCAGCGCCAGCTCCAGTATTCGTACTCCTCGGGCGAACGGGCTCCCGAGCGCTCCCACTGCGCGTCGTCGCGGGCGCTGGCCGTTCCGGCGATGATTGCCCCGACGAGGTCGCGGGACTCCCACTGCGCGTAGTACGGCACCCGCCGCCGGGTATCCAGCTCTGCCACAGGGTCTCCTTCGAACGAAATTCGGTTGGGCGAAGGCGCGAGGCCTCTTACGGGCAGTACGCCGGCCGGCCGGTGGCGCTGCTCAGGATCACGTCGATCATCCGCTGGTAGTCGAGGCCGAAAGCCTGTGCCATCGCGGCGAGGTTGCCTTGGTGGGTCAGTCCGGGGACGGTGTTGACCTCCAGCACCACGGGTCCGTCCGGCCCCATCATGAAGTCGACGCGCGCCACGCCGCGGCATTCGCAGGCTATGAAGACCTTCACGGCCAGATCCTGGATCGTATCGGCCACTTCAGGGGCGAGCGGGGCCGGGCAGCGGTAGGTCCGGAAGTGGGGGTCGGACTTGGCCTGACTGTCGTAGAACTCGTTGTGCGCGATGGCCTCCAGGGCTGGCAGTGCCTCCAGGCGGCCGTCGATCTCGAGGATTCCCACGGTCACGGTGTTGCCCTGCAGCAGCGGCTCGACGATGTACTCCTGCGGGGCGAACTCCTCCACCGCACCGATCAGTTGCGCCACGTCGTCACTGCTCCTGGCGATCCCGGCCGCCAGGCTTTCGCCGCTGGAGGAGGGCTTGACGAACAGCGGAAGCCCGAGCTCCTCGATCACGGTGGCGATCTCCGCAGCGGACGATCCGGGCCGCAGGACTGCCCACGGTGCGGTGGGGATCTTGTGGGCGCGCATGAGCATCTTGAAGGTGGGCTTGTGCATGCCCACCGCGCTGGCCAGCACTCCCGAGCCGGTGTAGGGGACGCCGAGTATCTCCAGCAGGCCCTGGAGCTTTCCGTCCTCCGCGTACCATCCGTGGCCGGCGATGAAGGCCACGTCGTACTGGCTGATCGACCGCCAGAAACCGTCGGACATGTCGACGAGGTCGGCCGTGTGGCCGAGGGAGGTGAGGGCCTTTTGGGCCGCTTCCCCCGAGAGGTAGGAACCGTCACGCTCCGGGCTCGGGCCTCCGACAATCACACCGATACGCATGCGTGTTCTCCTGGGTTGGTTGGTGATGCAGTTGAGTGCGGTCGTTTGCTTCAGCGGGTGAAGCGGCGCCGGATGCGCCGCGGGTCGGCGCTCAGCCCGGTGCAGAGCTCCTGGTTGGTGATGCCTGCCGCGTCCGCGTGGTCCTCGAAGGTCAGGCCGTCGCCGACGATGGTGACGGTCGTACCCGAGGGGACATCGCGGTCGAGCTTCACTGCGATCGCGTCCATGGACACCGCCCCGATGACGGGCGCCGGAATGTCGCCGACGAGCACGTGGGACCCCGTGAGCCGCTTGCTGAAGCCGTCGGCGTAGCCCACGGGCACCACGCCCATCCGCATGCGTGCCCCGGCCCTGAACAGACTTCCGTAACCCACCCCCTCTCCCGCAGACAGCGTTCGCGACTGAGCGAGATAGCTGGTCCAGCGCAGAGCCGGGCGCAGACCGAAACTCTGTGGCCTCTGCTTGGGGAGCGGCGACAGGCCGAGGACCGCGGTGCCGCAGCGTGCGGCGTCCAGGTGAGTGTCCGGAAACTGGACGGTCGCGGCACTGTTCGCGAGATGGCGGGTGACATCCGCAAGGCCGGAACTCCAGTCCGCGAAGCGTGCGGCCTCAAGGGCTGTACTGTGCGGATCCGCGTACGCGGTGGCGAAATGACCCATGACACCGACCGTGCCCTCGGGAACCCTCTTGGGGCGCCCCGCTTCCCCCCATCTGTTCATGCCGGTGTTCATCTTCAGATGGATCCTCACCTGGTGTTCCAGAAGCGCCAAGCTGGCCTCGTCGTGTGCCACACACTCGAGACTTCCGTGCCGGGCGTGCGCCACCTCGTCGTGGGTGACCGGCCCCAGCACGATGATCCGGGCTCCTGGAAGACTCCGGCGCAGCGCCATCCCCTCGCCCGCCGTCGCCACGCACAGCGCGCCAGCACCCGCCTCCAGCGCCGCCCGCGCCGTGGCGATCGCCCCGTGCCCATAGGCATTCGCCTTGACCACGGCCCACAGCGCTCCCCCTCCCAGCAACTTGAGCAGCGCCTCCACGTTGTGCTCCACCGCCGCCAGGCTCAGGGTCAGCTCCGCGCGATGCATCGCTACTCCACTACCCGAGCAGCGCAAGGCCGGTAGGAGAAGGCCTCGTCCGATGCCAGATAGTCCGCGAGGTCGAGGAGTCCCTCAGACGAATCCGCGACCGCGACGATACGGGCCAGCGTCCCGCCTGACGTGCCGCGCTCCCATTGCGGCCGGCCGCCGATTTCGCAGGACAGCTCGGCCTCGTCGACCACGTCCAGGGCGAGCAGGTCCTTGAGCGCGGGCGCGGCGGCAAGGACAACGTCCGCGGCGGGCGACTGCGGCACGCAGAACGCCGTACTGCGCAGCAGCGGCCCGCGCGCCGGCACCGAGCGGCCTGTCGCGACGGCCGCCATCGCCTGGATGACGTCGTAGCCGTAGCAGTGGTGCAGCATTTCGGTCACACCGCCGCCGATACGGCTGTTGACCTCAATGACCCGGGGTCCGTCGGCGGTGAGCATGATCTCTGTGTGGACGGCTGAGTTGGTGATGCCCATCGCGGCCACGGCCTGCGAGGCACACTGCAGCAAAAGCTCCGTCCTGGCATCAGGAAGGACGGACGGCATGATGCCGCCGTTCTCACGGAAGGGTTCCGACAGGGGGAACTTGTCGGTGACTCCCAGGTGATGGATCACCCCGTCGGCCACCAGGGACTCAACACTTGCGTAGTTCCCGTAGCGTGCGTCGCCGTGCCAGTTCTCGCCGATCAGAAGCTCTTCCAGAACGAAGTGCGCGGTGCCGGTCCCACGAGGATCCTTCTCATAGCGTGTGGCGGCCTCCTTCCACAGCTCCGCCAGATCCGTCCCAGCCGTCACGCTGTAAGTGGCCATACTGCCGACCCCGGCCGCCGGCTTGAGAACCGCGGGCGTTCCCACATGATCGGCTGCAGCCCTCAGACCGGTGAGGGAGTGCACCGAGGCGAAGCGTGGAACGGGGACACCCGCGTTGGCGAGGAACTCCCGCTGCTGATGCTTGTCCCGCAGGGCGCGCAGCGATTCCGGAGCGTTGGACGGGAGCCCTAATTGCAGAGCGGCGGCGTGCACTGCAGTCACGGCCAGTTCACTGAACCCGAGAATCCCGGCCGGTTCCCAGCTCCGCGCGAATTCCACGATCTCAGGGAGCGCATTCTGCTGGCTCGACAGGGCAGAGAATGAGCAGTGGGCATCAAACGCTCGTGACCGCTCCGCGTCCTTCTCTACCTGTCCGCTGGGCACCCATAACACGTGGACCTCATAGTCGGCGCAAAGCCGGGGAAGGAACCACTCAGGAAACGGACCTCCGGGTCCATCGAACAAGACAATCTTGGGGCGATCCGAAACGCCGCTCATACGAAGCTCCCTTGGATTCGGCTGCCTATCCATGCAGCAGACGTACAAGGGGAATCCGAAAAGAGAACCCCCTGGCCCCACTCACGCCAACCAAGGTAATTCACCTATCCCCCGTTACGAACGATCACCATAGGTGCCGCCAGGAGGAACCGCAAAACGAAATACCAGTGAGGTAGGTCACGAGGAATCCTCAATTCCACCTCAATTCAATGCCTCACTACCTGGCCGATCCTCCCTCGAAACCCTTGGGTGTGCCAGGCAATTTAAGACGGCTTCCGACGTTGGGGCGAATTGGGCATACTCCCTCAAAATGCTTTAAGAATCAACCGCTCATTTCCCTGGAGACTCGCGCCGAGCGCATCATTCATCCTGGTCAGCGGACTGGCGCCACTCGCCATGGCAAGCACTGCAAGGATTGAGGAACTGGCCTGACTTCGCCCCCGGCTGGGCGGTCGCCAGGCCAACCCATTCGGGGGCATTCAAGTCAGGAGGGGCGCCTGATCCAGCCATGAATAAAAACAGGCCGACCACTCCTTTTTGGCGCCCTTGTCGATTCGAGCTGAACGACACCCCCGACGGCGACAAAGCAACTGGACCATTGAGCCGTTTCCCGCCGCACAGGGAGGCTTGCTCCCGGCGCAGCCAATTGCTCTGCCCGGCAGACCTCGGCGGAAGCGGCGATGAACGCGGCCGACACCAGGCGAGTGCCGACGACCAGCATCTGGGGATCCGCAATCTCATAGCGCCCTGTCCCGCCGTGAGAGGAACGGGCATCGAACCGGGTGCCTCGAGGCAAACGACGCCCCCGGCCCGCAAAAGTCGCGCCTCGACCCGGCAAGGAGTCTGCCGCAGCGGGCACGGTCAGGTAGGTAGCTGTGTGCGTCATGGCGCACGGTCCCAGGTCGGACAGGTGTACCCGCGCGCCGGCAGTCCGCCCGCGAAGGCGCAAGGTGACCCGTGCCGCGCCCCGGTGCGGCGCTACTCGTCCGTCGCCATAGCGACTGGGCCCGCCGCGCACAGTGCGGCGGTGTGGAACGAGCCGTGTCGTTGCTGACGTTGAGGCGCTGGGCCGGGCCATGGCGCTGTGCTCCTGCGCGAGCGGGAGTAGCAGGCCGGGAGTCACGTGGATTCGGGTACCAGACGGAAGCGAGCACCAACCGCACCGTCGACATCGTCGAGGCGGTGGTCGTCCTTCACGGTGCTTCAACCCGGGCTTGAAGGCCTCCGCTTCGAATCACAGAGATGATCTCCCTATGGATGAGATCATTCTGATGGCGGATCCGAGGGTCACGGCTGTCCCGGTCCTTGAATGCGGGGAGAGCCTGGTGGACGTCCGCCGGTACGGCTCTTTGCTGGTCGACGGGCGCAAGCAGGACTCCGACGGCGCTTTCGCGCATCTACGCGAGGGCGTCCTCAAGCGGCTGCTGCAAGCCCAGGCATCACTCCCGCACGGCCTGCGGCTGCTGCTGGTCGAGGGCTACCGCCAGCCGTCACGGCAGCACCAGTACTTCGAGGAATACGCCGCCGAGTTGCGGGCCGCCCACCCGGACTGGTCGGACACGCAGCTCCGCGCAGCCGCCAGCCGCTTCGTGTCCCCTCCTGAGATCGCCCCGCACAGCGCAGGAGCCGCCGTCGACCTCACCCTCGCTGACTGCAATGGCGGGGAGCTCGACCTGGGCACCCCCATCGACGCCAACCCGGAGCAGAGCGCGGGCGCTTGCTACACCCAAGCCAGCACCATCAGCGCCGAAGCCCGCCGAAATCGCACAGTCCTGACAGCCGCCCTCACCGGCGTCGGCCTGGTCAACTACCCCACCGAATGGTGGCACTGGTCATTCGGCGACCGCTATTGGGCCCTGGCCACTCAAGCGCCGGCCGCCCTCTACGGCCCAACGGAGCCGGACTCCCCGTCGGGTCCTGTGTGAGACCACCTCACACGCCGCCTGAAGGGCGAACCCGACCACGCTCGCGCCTCGCGTGTCGACGTAGTTGGATTCGATCTCGGCGGCCGTGGAGCCCCGATCCCCTCGTTCCACACCACCTGCGTGCCGAACCCGGGGCTGTCTCGCCCCGGGTGTTCCGGATCGGCTTGACGTCGGCCCCTGCGTAAAGTCCCGGAGTGCGGCGTCCGTTCAGATGCGCCAGGAGCGGATGCGTTCTGCGGCGGTGAAGACGTCGGCCTTGCCCGTGGCCAGTTGCTGGGTGAGGTCGACCAGTTCGCCGTAGGGGGCGTCGATGCCTTCGCCGCTGGCGTACATGTAGGCGATGGTGATCGCGCAGGCAAAGCGGATGTTGAAGGCGGGCAGCGGCTTGAGCAGGACGAGGGTCTGGTGCAGGGCGGCTGCGCGCCAGGCGGCGTCCGAGTTGATGCCGAGGCGCGGTGGGTCGACGCGGTGGCGGGCTACGGCGGCCACCAGGGCCGAGAAGTCCGAGACAGCCGGCTGGTCAGGCATGGCGGCTTCTTGCTGCTGCAGGAGCCAGGGCACGTCGATGTGCACGATGGGCGGCATGGTTCAGGCGGCCCGTCCGGGGCGCTGTTGGGCGGGGCCGTCGTCGAGGCCAGCTGCGGCGATGGCGTCTGCGAGTGCGGGGTCGTGGAAGGTCCGCTGGAAGACGGCGGCCGCCTCCTTGAGGGCACGGTGTTCGGCGATCGCGTCGGCGGCCGAGGAGCGGACGAGGGCCTTCATGGTCATGCCGCGTTCTCGGGCCATGTCGCGGATGGCTTCGAGTTCTTCGTCGGTGAATTCCACATTGAGCGCTGCCATACCACGAGGCTACCGCTCAGGTACCGGAACGTACATCAGTGCAGCTCACAAGGGTGATGTCGCGGTACCTGGCGGGACTGGAGGGTCGCTTGACGCGGGCTACGGCTGGGGTGCGTGGGCTCGTGTGCGTCGGTGCCAGGCGCCGAGGTGGGCGATGGCCAGACCGGCGGCGGCGAGGGCGAGGCCGGGAAGGATCTTCGGGGAGGCTCCGTAGGTCTTCACGGCCCAGCCGGCGCTGCCGACTCCTACCGTGAGCAGGAGGAACGGGGCGACGTGGGTGAGGAGGAAGGGGCCGGTGCGGAGTATCCGCACGATGAGAATCACCATGTTGTCCTCCTGCCGCCGCTGCCTCACTGCTCGTGGAGGCTCAGGCTAGCGTCTTGTCAAGGGCTGTGGGCAGCGATTTGTGAGAGTCGGGCGGCGATCGCGTGGGCGGCTGGAGTGTGCGGGTCGGCCGCGTTGCGTGCGAGGAGGGCCAGGATCTCGTGGCCGGCCGCTGCGGCCTGGTCTGCGGGGAGGCGTGTCCATGCGGCGGCGGCGTTGCTGGTGGCCTGGGCGAGGTGGCGGCAGGCGGCGTGATCGTGGGCCGGGTGGCGGGGGCAGGGGCCGCCGTGGTCGTGCCAGGCGGCGGCGATCCAGCTCCAGGCGCGGTAGGCGTAGGCGAAGTCCCCTTCGATCCAGGCGAGATGGGCGCGTGTTTCGGCTGCGTTGAGGGTCTGGGGGTGCTGGGGTCCGAGCCGGGGGCTGGCGGACATCTGGAGCAGGAGGCTCTCGGCGTGCTCGATGGCGGTGTCCAGGCGTCCTTGCCGGGCCAGGGCGTGGATGGTGGCGAGGGGCTGGGCGTCTGGGGCGAGGGGGTGGGTGGTGGTGGCGCCGTCGGGGTGGACGGTCAGGTGCGCGGTGATGCCGTAGCGGCGGTCGTGGATGCGGGCGTTGATGCTGTGGCCGGCTCCCGCGGCTTCCAGGTGGAGGTAGGAAAGGACGGCGTGGTCGGGGTCGATGCCGGGGGGCAGGGCGAGGGGTTCGGTGTGGATGTGCACGGTGTGCTCGTCGAGGATGTGGACGGGGATGGCGGGGGCCGGGTGGGTCACGGTGTGCTCCTGGGGTGGCCGGGGGCGGGGCGGGTTCAGATGGAGGGCTTTCCGGCTGCGTCGGGGAAGGCGGGTTCGGCCCAGCCGCGGTAGCGCAGCCGCCAGGCTCCGTTGGTGATTTCGTGGCGGGGCAGGATGTCGATGCGGCCGGAGCGTTTGACGTCGTTGGAGGCGACGAGGTTGTTGCCGAGGTAGAGCACGACGTGGCCGGCGCTGTCGTTGTTGGCGTAGAAGAGCAGGGCGCCGGGTGGTGGGGTGTTGGATCCGGCGTGGGCCAGGCCCGCGGAGACGAGGCGGTTCCAGTGTTCGTTGGCGGTGGCTGATCCGCTGCTGCCGTAGCCGTAGGCCTGGGCGACGAAGTTGTCGCAGCAGCGCCGCCATGTTCCCTCCGCGTTGCAGGTGTTGAGGGGCAGGGGAATGCCGGGGGCTTTGCGGGCGGCCTGGATGGCCTGGGTCGGGGTGCGGGGGGTGGCGTTGCGGAACTTCTGGGTGGGGGCGTCCTTGGTGGTGGTGCAGCCGTCGGTGGTGGAGGTGACGGCCTGCGTTCCCCAGGTCTTGGCGGCCAGCGCCCCGGCGGCTCCTTCCCACTTGGCGTAGGCGGTGGGGAAGCCGCTGCGCTGGACCGTCTGGGCCGCCTGGGTCAGGGGCAGGGTCTGCCAGTTGGTGACCTTGATGAGGTGGTCGTAGAAGGTGTTCGAGGCGTAGATGGGGTCGGTGACCTGGGCCTGGCTGCCCCAGCCTTGCGAGGGGCGCTGCTGGAAGAGGCCCGCGGAGTCGCGGTCACCGTCGTTGCGGTTGATGAGCGTTGACTCCTGCATAGCGGTGGCCAGGGCGATGACGGCGGCGCGCGGGGCGAGGTGGCGGCTGCGCGCCACGTTGGTGATCACCGAGGCGTTGCGTTCCTGGGTGCTGCTCCAGGTGGGGTGGTTCTGGGGGCCTTGGGGGCGCAGCGGCACGGTGACGCGGGGCGTACTGCTGTCCTTTGTCTGGCCCTCGAATTTCACTTTGGGTCCCTGTGGGCCGCTGCCTTGTGTGCCGTCGCCGACGGGCTGCAGGGGGGTGTCGCAGGTCTGGGTGTTGGCGGCGGACTGGGTGCCGGACAGGACGGCCTGCAGGGCCAGGCTGAGCAGGAGTACGAGGCCGGCCAGCAGCGCCGTGATGATCATTGCTATGCGCCGCAGAACGGCCACGGTGTTTCCTCCGGTGCGAGCCGTCCGTAGGTGATTTGCCCGCCGTACGGGAAACAGGAAAGTCGCTTCCCGTCGGGCGGGAAATGTGTTTCCTCGCTGCGCGCGGGGCGCGACATTCGGGGCTGGCGTACCTACGGTTCTGACCTGCGAAAGGGATCAGAATCGACCGTCACCGGGAAAGAAGCGTAATCCATGAGAGGGCGCGCAGGGAAACGGCTTTGAGGATATTCAGGCAGGCTGCGGGCGCGGTTTCTGCCGGGCGGCAAGCGGTGGTTCGCCGTGTTTTCACTGCGCTGTCTTCGGTGGGTATACCGGTGGGCTACCCCGGAGGGGACGGAGATGTTCGCGTTTGTTCGCGGCGTGACAGTCATGGCCGCCGGCGATGACGGCAAAGAGCAAGGGGGAAAGGGAGGGAAGGGCGGTAAGGGCGCTGGTTCCATCGATGGCCTGCTCAACGGGATCACGCCGGACTGGGGGCCTTTCGGGGCACTTCAGACGCCCGCTCAGCAGGTGCTCGGTGCGGTGATGGCCGGGGTCGTTCTTTTCCTTCTGGGGACGGCGGTCGTGGGTGCGATGCACATCAAGGTGGGGAATGCGCAGGCGAACACGATGGAGACGAAGAAGGGGCAGACCCAGGTGGCCAGTGCGCTGGTCGGTCTTTTCTGTGTTGCCGCGATGGTGACGATCTTCACGATTGTTTACGGGATGGGGGGCACCGTCTGATGAAACCGACAGGCGCACGGCGGGGAACCCGGTCGCTGCTCCCGGAGGCAGAGGTATCGCGGTCGCCCGGTGAGCCCTCGCCCTGGCGGCGGGTGAAGGTGGCCGCTGTGGCGTTCGCTCTGATCCTGGTGATCGGCATCGTGCTGGCCAATGTCACCGGAGGCAGTCGTTCGCCCGGTTCTGCCGCGCCGTCAGGGGGCTCTCCCAGCGCGGCTGCCTCGCCCGGCGGGAGCGGTGGCGGGGTGAAGGCGGGCGGGGTGGCCAGCGGGGTCCCGGTGGGGTATCCGCGCACCCGGGAGGGTGTGACGGCGGCAGCGGTGAATTACGAGGTGGCCCGCTCCAGCCCTTCCTATGTCACCAACCAGTCGTTTCGGCATTCGGTGCTCGCGGTGATGATGGCGAGCGATTCGCTGGCCGGTCAGCAGCAGGTGGATGACCGCGATGCCATCAAGCTCACCTCTGCCCTGGGAAGCGGCAAGGACAGCTCTTCTCGCCTGATCCTGCGGGCGGCTGCGCTGGGAACGCAGGTGGGCAGCTATTCGCCTGAGGTCGCCACGGTGAGGGTGTGGATGAGTGAACTGGTCGGGATGACCAGTTCTGATTCTCCCGTGCCGGTGTCCGCTAATTGGAGCACGTATGCGCTGACCCTCCAGTGGCAGCACGGCGACTGGAAGATATCCGATATTTCGCAGAGTGCCGGTCCGACGCCGCTCCAGACGTCCGACAGGCTTCCCGACTCCGTGGGAACGTTCCGGAAGATGGATGAGGATTTCCATGCACCTCCGTATGTCGGCTGACCGCGTGACGTCCGTCATCCGTGCTGTCCTGGCGGCATTCTTCATCGTCGCGGCGCTCGCCGTCCCACAGGCTGCGCCGCGTGCGTACGCGACCGATGTCCCCCTGCCCGATCTCTGCGATCTGCCGGGGTGCGGGATTCTCAAGAAGGGCCTCGAGAAGGGGTTCGGGCTGTCCTACGACGCCAACAAGCCGCTCATCGACACGGCCGGAAAGGCCGTCGAAGCCGGGAAAACCGCCTATGACCTGGCGAGTGACCCGATGGGGTATTTCTCGGAAAAGTTCGCCCAGACCAGCGGAAAGCTCATCCAGGAGCTGGGGGGTGAGCTCGGCAAATGACGTCCCTGGCCGTTAATTACGGCACGGAGATCGACTGGGGAAATCCGGGGTTCATCGAGGTCTATGCGTATGCGTTCGGTGTGTCCACGATCCTGACCGTGCTGCTGTGGCTGTTCGCGGTGGCCAAACGCGCAGCCCAGGGGGTGCCGTTCCCGCAGGCGCTGGGCGAGTCGATCGGCTACCTGCTGCTGTCGGTCATGGTGTCCGCGTTCGCCCCCGCCGCAGTCGCCTACACGGTCCAGCTCATGGACGGCGCGGCCGAAGCGATGCTGTCCTCGCAGACCGTCAAACTCGCCGTGCTGGGCACGCTGGTCGTCGGCTGCCTGCTGGCCCTGGCGGGCACCGGCATCGGTGCCCCGCTGGCGCTCATCATCGGCTTCCTGCTGATCGTGATCCTGCTGGGCATCTGGCTGCTCCTTGTCGTGCGCAACGCGCTGATCCTGTGCGGTCTGGTCTTCGGGCCGACCGTGTTCTCCGGGCTGGTCAACAAGGACCTGTGGCAGCACACACGCAAGTGGGTCGGCGTCATGGTCGCGATCATCGCGGTCAAGTACGTCGTCTACACCGTGCTGGCGCTGGCCATCGCGCTGACCGAGGGCCTTCCCCACAACGTCGGCGACCTGAGCTTCGGGCAGGCCCTGGGCACCCTCATGATGATCTCCGCGCTGTTCTGGATCGCTCTTCTCGCACCGTTCCAGATCGGGAAGTTCGTGCCGATCCTCGGCGACGAGCTCCAGGCGACCCTCAGTGCCCGCTCCTCCCTCTTCGACCAGGCCAAGTCGGCCTATGAGCAAGGCAGCTCCGCGTACGGGAATTTCAAGGAGCTGGACAACCCCCGCCTGAGCGGAGCTGGATCTGACGGCGCGGGTGAGGGCGGCGACAGCCCCCGCAGCGGCGACGGGGGCGGCGATACGCCGCCTGCGGACGGCTCTTCGACCGGAGCGCAGGCGGCATCGGGTCAGCGGCCCGAGGACTTCGAGGCGGATGCCTTCGAGCACGAGCAGCAGACGTCGACCGCCGACACAGACCCGGGGGCCAGCGACGGCGACGCGGGGGCTGGCGACAGCGACGCGGAGCAGGCCCCTGCAACCGAAGGATCTCCTGCCGCGATCGAGGAGGGGCACAACTCGGCGCTCTCCTCTGCCGAGCCGCCCGGACGTCACGAGGCGGTGGAACCGCCCTTGCCGACGGCGGCCGCCGGGGCCGCGCCCCCTGCGTCTGCCCCGGCAGCGGGCGGGGCCAGCCCGTACAGCGCCGCGGAGGGTGCGGTGGTGCCCGATCCGGTGCCCGTTACAGCGCCCGCCTTCGCACTCGACGACTACTTCGACATCGGCAAGGAGTGATGGCGGTGGCTCGCACATTCCGCTTCCCCCGGCCCCGCCCTAGGGGCCTGCTCGGCCGGCGCCTGGAGGGCGACGAACAGCTCGTCCTGGGCGTCGGCGCCGCAACATCCCTGCTCACCCTCGCGGTCGTCCCGGGTGCCCTGTTCAAGCTCACCCTGTTCGTGTGCGTGGTCGCCGGGTGTGCGGGAGCGGTGTTCGTGCCCTTTCAGGGCCGCACCTATCTGCGCTGGTGGGAGATACGCCGCTCGTATCGCAAGCTGCTGCGCAACGGGGCGTTGCTGTACCGCTCGGATGCGCCGCTGGCCGGGCGGACCCTGGCCGGGGCCGCGGTGCCCGTCGAGGTCCCCGCCGGTGTGCCGCAGCAGATGCAGTGGTTCAAGGCCCGCACCGCGTACGGCGATGTGGCGATCCTGCTGCAGCCGTCCCAGGGCCTGTTCACCGCAGTGATCGAGGTCGAGGGGCAGAAGAGCTTCGGCGGCCTGGACGTTGCCGACCAGGAGGCGCTGGTCGCCTCCTGGGAGGCGCTGCTGCGCCAGACCGCGGATGCCGGCGGGCGCATCAGCCGGCTGCAGTGGCTGGCGCGGATCGTGCCGGTGGATCCCAACGCCCATGCCCGTGACGCCCAGTTGCGCCGCGACCCGCAGGCCCCCAGGTGGCTGCAGGACTCCTACGAGCAGCTGCTGAACAAGGTGGCCATCAGTGCCGAGGACCGCCGCCTCTTCCTGGTGGTCGGCATCCGCTACAGCCAGGACCTGGTGAGCGAGGCGCTGCAGTACCCCAGCCTCTACCAGGGCTACGGCGTGGTGCTGGGTAAGGAGATCGAGGGTTTCATCCGCAATCTCGCCACCGCTCAGCTGCGGTGGGTGCGCAGCCTGGATGAGGCGGCGCTGGCCTCGCTGCTGCACCACTGCTATGCGCCGGATCACTGGCTCGATGACCGGCGCGGCATGGACCGTGCCACGTGCTGGCCGGCCGAGATGGACGCGCGCGACGTGCAGGTGATGACGGCGCGGGGGTGGGAGGGCGGCACGCCGTGGATGCACGCCACCGCGTGGATCAAGCGGTTTCCGGTGCTGTCGGTCCGCTTGAACTTCCTGGCTCCTCTTCTGCTGTTCGTTCCCGAGGTGATCTGCACCGTCAGTGTCACGATGGACCTGGTCCCCTCCGACCGGGCGATCCAGGAAGCCATCGCGGATGCCACCAACGAGCTCGGCCAGGCGGACACCAAGCCCGGCAAGATAACCGATCCGCGTGAGCGCCGTGACCGCAATGCCGCGACCTCCACGATGGAGGAGGTCGCGGCGGGCGCGGCGGGGGTGCGCCTGACGGGGTGGGTGACCGTCTCGGCCCGCGACCGCCAGGCCCTGCAGCGCGACCAGGGCACGGTGCGGGCCGCGGCGAACAAGAGCTACCTCGCCCTGGAATGGTGCGACCGCGAACATTTCAGGGCGTTCGCCAACACCCTGCCGCTGGCCTGCGGCCTTCTGGCGCGGTGAGGGAACGTGTTCGAACTCCTGCGGCCCCAGAGCCAGACCCTGCGCCGCCCGCTGCGCACCAGCACCGCCCAGGCCTGCGGCCTCTACCCGGCGGTCGGCTCGCCCAGCTCGGACCCGCGCGGCGTCATCATCGGCCGCGAGGTCTACAGCGGCAAAGCCTTCATCTACGACCCGTTCGTGCTCTACAACCCCGATGCCCGCGAGCGCCTCGCCAGCGGGCACGTCATGGTCCTGGGCAAGAGCGGCCACGGCAAATCCGCGCTCGAAAAATGCTACGTGCTGCGCCAGCTGCGCTACCGCGAGCGGGCGTTCGTCGTCCTGGACGCCCAGGGGGAGGACGGATTCGGGGAGTGGGACGCCATCGCCCGGGCGGTGGGCGTCAAACCCATCCGACCGGTCTATGGCGGACACGGAGAGGGCGTGCGCCTCAATCCGCTCGATGCCCGCATCCCCGCCGCGCACCAGTTCGCCGTGCTGTGCGGCATGGTCGAGATCATCGGCGGCCCCCCGTCAGCGGAGACCCGCTTCGTGCTGTCCGTCGCCCACCGCGCAGCGCTGGAACGCGCAGGCCGTGAGAACCGCAGCGCGGTCCTCAGCGACATCCACGACGCACTGACCCGGCCGGGGCCCGCCGCACTGGGCCAGCGCGAGGTCAGCGAGGAGCAGATGCTGCGCTGGGGTCAGCCCGCCTCCCTGGCCCTGGACCAGCTGTGCGCCACGGACCGCGAGCTGGCCGGGCTCTTCAACGGAGACACCACCGCGGACATCGACCTCGACGCGAAGCTGATCGTCTTCGATCTCAGCGCCCTGCCCCGCGAGGGGCAGGCGATGCCGCTGCTGATGAGCGTCATCGGGCCGTGGCTGCGGTGGGGATGGATCAAACCGGACGACAACGTCAAACGCACCCTCATCTGCGAAGAAGCCTGGCACATCCTCTCCCACCGGCCCGTGGCCCGCCTGTTCGAGGAGTTCCTGCGGTTCGGCCGCCGGCTGGGGCTGTCGTTCTGGGCGATCCTCCACCACCTCGACGACTCACGTCTGGCCGAGGCCCCCGAGGCCGAAACCATCCTCAAGCTGACCGCCACCCGCGTCTTCTACCACATGGACCGGCACGAAGCCGACGTCGTGGGCGCCTACTTCCAGCTTCCCGACGGAGCCCGCGAGGCCATCGCCGACGGTGCCAGCAGGTGCGCCCCGGGCAAGGCCGTATGGCAGGTCGGCCAGCGGGTCCAGCTGGTCGAGCACATCCGCAGCCGCACCGAGATCGCACTGACCAACACCAACGCGAAGATGACCGAGAAGGTCCGGGAGTTCGCGTCTTCTGCGCCCCTGATTCCCATGAACCCACGGATGGGGTCCCGTTGAACAGGCTATCCCGTCCCGGGGTTGCTGGAACCCTCGACACGGTTCTCGGTCAGCTCGGCGTGCTCAAGTGTGTTCGCATAGCGAAGGCCGGCTTCGATCGAGAGTCCGAACAGGTCGCAGAGACGGCGTACATCACCTCCGGTCGCGTAGATCTCCTGGAGGATGCGGTCCTCACGCAGGGCCTGCGGCCGCAGCTCTGCCTTGAACCAGGGGAAGTTCCGGCTCGCTGGGGTGAGCCGGTGGGCCGTTCGGCGATTGATGAACAGATGCGGGTTGAGGGTGTTCGGCCATGTCCCGGCCCGGTGATCGAGGTAGGCACGAAGCCGCGTACGGACCGGACCAGCCAGCGGAATGACGCGGTCGTCCAGGTAAAGCCTTCCGTCACGTACGTCGGTCAGCAGGAGGCCCTGCACCTGGGGTCCAGTCAGGGCGTGAAAAGCCACCATGGACACTGCGCAAGCGCACGCCGGGTCAGGCGAGTTGAGCGCCCTGCGGATGGCGTCCGTGTCGAGCGGCAAGGGGATGGATGCGGCGACGGGCGTGAGCTTCACTCCGCGCGTCGGATCCAGAAACACATGCTTGCGGGCTTTGAGGATCCGAAAGACCGACCGGAATCCTTGCTCGGCGAAGCTCCGGTGGGCGCCGCGATCCGGCAGGCCCGCAAGGTACTCGTCCTTGGTGATCTCCGCCAGGGATTCGTGCCCTGCAGCGGCCCAGGATTGCAGGACCGACGTCATGGCAAGGGCGTACTGGTCGACGATCTCCTGCTCGAAGTCCTCGAGCTCCAGCTGGGTCAGAGTCCCCCGCGGGGAGGAGAGGTTGCGCACCACGGCCAGGGTCATGAGCGCCTCGGTTCAGGGATCCACCGCATACGTCTGGGATACCGACCGAACGTCAGGAATCCCGACGGAACAGCAGAATTTTCACCCCACCGGGTGAACCCCCCTTGGCCTGCTCTGCCAGGTCAAACAGTCCCCAGAAACTCACCGGAACACAAGGTCATAGAGACAAAAAGTCGTGGGTTCACTCCAGCTGAAGCTCCCTTGATCCCCATACACCCAAGGGCGATGGGCCGATGACGACCGTCACCCAAGGGCCGGTCCGGCCAAGCCGAGGCGCGACAGGTGAACCACACCCCCGCCCTCGGGATACCTCATGCCGGTCCCTCGTCGACGACAGCGCCATCGGCGAGCCGGCGTATCCGCTCCTGTTCCGCGCTCTCTTCACTGGCGCAGTAGTGCCGCACTTGGTTCCACCAGCGGTCGTGATCGAAACCGTCGCAGTTGTTGAAGGGATGGGCGGTGCTTCGCAACCGCTGCCACTCACGCACGATCCCGGCCCGCTGCCACGGATCGGGCCGCTCCAGCCGGAGGAGAGTGTGCAGGAACCCGGCCGAGTCACTGACCAAGATGAGCAGGGACCGTATCGCGAAGGAGGTCTCGCCCGTCTCGCCCCCGTCCTCGTATACCCGCCCCAGGTGTGTGTTGAGGAACGCTTCCAGAGCGATGACGTCTTCGCGCGTGAGGTCGCCGGCATAGCTGAGGGTGCGCTCGGACTGCGGGCTTGTCATGTGGGTGGGTCCTCCCGTTGGAATGAGGTCAACTGGGCTGGCCTTCTCCGACCCAAGATCTCAATGATGCGCACCGGGGGCCACCGGGTTGTCGATGCGGCCGCCGGTCAGGCCGGGATTCCCGACGCAAGGACGGATCCTTCCTCCCGTCGTGTGAACCCCCGCCGACCTGCACCTGCAGGTCACCTCAACGTGCCCGCGGCAATCGAACCCGCGGGAGCAGAGACAAAGGCCCACAGGGTGACCGCAGTCCGCGCCCATCATCCCCGTGAACCGACGGGCGGCGGGCCGATGACGCGCCCCATCCTCGGCCCTGCAGCGCGCTGGTGCATCACCGCGGCGACGACCAGCGCCCTGCCCGGCCCGCCCCGCGTCGGTGTCCTCGACTGGCCGGAGCGGATTCTGCTCGGCGTGCGCGGCCCGCCGGCCCCACGCCTGCCGTAGTGCGGTCATGCCCTGCCTCGCATCGGGCTCCACAACAACAAGGTCTCGCGATGCCGCACACCCAAAGACGCCCTATTTACGGCTTATCAACCAGAAGGCGACCTGCCCTTTCTGGCTGCCGCGCCACGGGCCACGGCAGGCCCGCACCATCCGCCCGTCCCTCCCGGCGGGCTCGACCCGGCCAGGAACCCTGGCCGCGACAACCTGGAGAAACTGATGATCATAGGTGCACGCACCACCATCACGGTGGCCCTCACAACGGCGCTCATCGGCACGGCGGCCATCACCGCGACCTCCGCGAGCGCCTCGGACAGCAACAGGTGCTACATCACGGCGAGCGCCGCCAACGTCCGCTCCCGCCCCACCACGCACTCCACCGCCGTCGGCGTCGCCTACCGCGGGTGGACATGCGACGCCATCGACACCACCCCCTACAGCACGTGGGCCAAGGTGCGCATCCGGCGGACCGGTGTCGTGGGCTGGGTGCGCGACGACCTCGTGCACACCCCCGGTGAAGGCGTCCCCACCTGCATCCCCGAGTACTGCTGAGAAACCGCGCCTGGCGCCGCGGCCCCGGTCACAGAACCCCCACCGCTTCGACCGGGGCCGCAGGCGCCTCCTCTGCCGGCCGACTGTCGTGCCCGCCACGGGTCAGGGCCCCATCAGTCCGGCTGCAGGGCGCCCCGTCGCCCCCCACGGCCCCTGCCCCGCACCGCCGCCGGCCCGGCCGTGCACGCGCCGATGACCGCCTTTCTACCCCGTTACCCCCGGGAGTCTCCCAATGCCCCTCGCCACCCGATGCGGGCCGCCGCCCGCCCCCGCCGGGCAGAAATCACCGCGCGCCGAGTTCCTGCCGCAGCACGCTGGCCAGGTCGCCGCACACCCTGCCCGGCGAGCAGCTCAAGCCCCTCCCCCGCCCACACGTGACGCTCGCCGCCTGCCGGTGACCCTTCATCCGACTGCGGCGCTCAGCGCGCGGCCGAGCCTGAAATACCCTGCCCCGGCCGCACAGTTCGGCGAGTACTCATGGCGAAGGTAGTCTCGCCGCACTCGGCCAGAGGCCTGCACCTGCACCGGGATGCCTGGTGGATGGCTCTGCTGGCCGCGTTCATGGCTTTCATGCTCTGGGCATGGCTGGCCGCCGTCGTCTCCGGGCTGCTGGCGCACGGGGCTTTCGCCCCGGTGACCTGGACCCAGACCTCGGCCGCCGTCACCCGCTTGCTCGCGCACCCCGGCGATCCCGCGGCCGCGTTCGGCAGCAACTCGGGTGTGGGCGGCCCCATTTCCTTCTACGGCCTCATCGCCGCCCAGGCCATCACCTGCGCGTGGGCGGCGCGCACCGGGTGGACGCGGTGGCGTGATGAAGGCAGCGACGGACTGGCCACCGCACGCCAGCTCCAGGAAGCCATGGGAGAAGCCATTGCCCTGTCCCGCCTGCCCGTCCTGCGGCCCAGCCTCGCCGCACCAGCCGCCCAGGGCGCAGCCGGGCCGGTTCACCTCAACAAGAGCTCACCCGTACAGAAGGACCCCACCGGCCCCACGGTGCGTGACGTCGCGGTGTTCGCCGGGACCGCCGTTCCCAGTGGCGTGGAGCTCTATGTCCCCTTCGAGGAGACCGTCCTGCTCATCGCCCCGCCCCGCGAAGGAAAGACAAGCCAGCTGATCATCCCGTGGATTCTGGACTTTCCCGGCCCTGTCCTTGCCACCTCGTCCAAGGTCGACGTGCTGTACGCCGCGGCCAAGGCCCGAAAGGCCCTCGGTCCGGTGCTGGCCCTGGACCCGACCGGGCTGTCGGGCTGGCCCACCCAGGTGCAGTGGTCCTTGTGTGACGGGTGCGAGGACTTCACCATCGCGCGCAAACGGGCGGAGACCCTGGCCAGCACCACCAAGAGCGAGGAGGGGACGAAGAACGGCGGGTACTTCGTCTTGAACGCCCAAATGCTGATCACCTGCTGGCTGCACGCCGCAGCCCTGGACCAGCGTCCCGCGCTGGACATCATGCGCTGGGCCACCTCCCCCAGCGAGCGTGAGGCCGTCACCATCCTCGCCAGACACGGACGCCACGAACTCTCGCGGGCCCTGTCCGCCCAGCACTCGGCCGCACCCGAGGAACGCAGCGCCTCCTGGCGCACCGCCGAGCAGTCCTTCCTCGCCATGTACGACGCCAACGTCGCGAAGATCTTCGGGGGTTCCGCCGGCGACGACGCCAACTTCAGCATCGAGGAATGGATCACCAAGGGCGGGACCGTGTTCCTGATCGGCGAAGAGGAGGAGGGATCGGCCCTCGCCCCGATTATGGCCGCGTTCTCCCGGGCGATCCTCGACACCGGCAAACGCCTGGCCGCCCGCATGCCCAACGGCCGCCTCGACCCGCCGCTGGGCATCCTCGGCGACGAGATCGCCAACGTGGCACCCCTCCCCCAGATCCCCTCCCTGATGTCCGTCTCCGGCAGCCAGAACATCTTCATGTGTGCCGTCCTGCAGAACCTGGCCCAGGCCCAGGAGCGGGGCGAGATCGGGGTCCGCAAGATGTGCGCGGCGGCAACCGTGAAAATCATTCTGGGCGGTATCAGCGACGAGCAGGCACTCAAAACGTACTCGGCTCTCGCCGGGGAATTCGAAGAAGACACCGAGAGCATCTCCGACGACGGCGAACGGTACTCGGTGTCGGTCTCCACCCGGCGCCGCGCCGTCCTGGAACCGGCCGACATCCGCATGCTCGCGGAGCGCAAAGGGCTCGTCATCCACCGGCGCACCCCCGTCACCAGAGTCAGGTTCACCCGCATCCACGAGGGCGCCCGCGCCCAGGAAATCGCCGCCGCCACCCAGGAAGCCCTGCGGGAGGCCAACGGTGCCTGACCCCCTCGATCCCCTCTTCAAAGCCCTGCAGAAGATCAACGAGGAGCTCGATGACCACCACAACCGTCTCATCCGCATCGAAGGCCAACAGCCCGGTGGAGGCAGTGGCGACGACCCCGGCAGCCCTCGCATCCCGGGCGCGCCCATCATCTGGCGCCAGCTCGAAGCCGCCGAATGCGCAGACCTGTGGGTCGAGTTCACCACCTGGGTCATCGACCTGGCCGACCGCTTCGAACTCACCGCCGACCAGCTTCCCCGCGAGTGCTGATGGAAGCACGGCGGAGTCGTCGAAGAGCTCAGCGCGCTGTGGACCTCGCACCGTTCGGCCTTCGACATCAAGGATGACTCCGGCGCCTCGGTCTATCTGTGGCACGACGCCTTCGCCCGCGCCCTGGAACGCATCTCACGGTCCTGGCTCGGCGAGTGCACCAACGGATACCACCAGCCCCGCAGCCGCGAACGCTGGGGCACCGACGCGAAATTCAGAGCCGACATCCTTGCCGCAGGCCCCCCGGGAGTATCAGCGGCCGGGTTCACCGAATGAGCAGACGCACCCCGACCGGCCCAGAGCGCCCATCGCCTGCGCCGGCCGGCCCCTGCGCAGGCGAAGGCGCTCACAAAGCGCACCCCTACCAGACCAAGGACGGGTACATGCGCCTCAATAGTCACCGGCGGGCACCAGCATCCGGCGGGGCAGAGCCGCTCCGGGCCACCAGAACCAGGGAGTGGGAGAGGGAGCGGGAGCAGATAGGGAGATGCTGCCCACCGCTGCGTCGAACCGGGGGCTGAGGGCGGCCCTGTCGGTGGTCGCAGCTCTCGCGGTGCTCGCGCTGGTCGCCGTCGCGGTCATCGGCCTTCAGCGCGGTGATGACGGCAAGCCGCACCACGGTGCAGCGCCCGCCCCGGGGCGGGTGTCCCTGGCCAAAGCGGACCTTGCCCGGCTTGTTGCCGACCACGCCGCAGCCCTGCGCGCCCGGGACGAGGTGGCCTTCCTGGCGCCCTTCAGCGCCCAGGCGAAGGACGGGCAGCGCCGTACGTACCGCAATCTGCGGAAAGTTCCGTTCAAGGAGACGGGATTCGAGATCCGGCGGACCAGCGGGCGGCTGGAAAACAGCTTCGGCGGCGGGGTGAAGGTCGACGTCGATGTCGCCTTCGTTCACCAGCTCGACGGCGTGGACGCCAGCCCGGTCCAAGAAGGCTACCGGTGGACGGTGGAGCAGAACAGCGCCACGGACCGCCCCGTCGTTACCGCGGTCGCCGGGATGCCCTACAGCAAGCTCCGCTCTGATGACGCCGACCACTTCGTCGCCTACCCCGCCCCCTGGGACCTGCATCCCGACCTACGTGTCACCCGCACCGCGCACGTCATGCTGATGAACAGCGCCGAGCATGAGGGTGCCGCCCGCACCGCTGCCCCGCGGCTCGAGCAGGCAGCCCAGCACCTGCTGAACACCTGGCGCAGTAACGGGCCCCAGGGCCCGGGCCAGGCTGTGGCGCCGGGGTTCGCTCTCACCCTGGAGCCCGACGCCTCCAAGTTCGCCACCCTCTACGGCCTGGGCGGGCAGGCAGGTGGGGAGACGGGCGTCGCCATCGGCATGCAGCGCCCCCACGCCCTGGACCATCCCTTCGGCGGGTCCCGGCTCCTGGTGAAGGACCCGGCCGTCCGCGTCGGCGCCCACGAGATGACCCACGCCATGCTCGTGCCTCTCACCGGCCAGATCGCGGTGATCGCGGTGGCCGACACCCAGTCCTGGGTCGTCGAGGGGGTGGCCGAGTATCTGGCGGGCGGTGCACTCGATGACCGCGGCGGGTGACCACCACACCGATGGTGTCCGTCAAAGCGGAACAAACTCACCCTCCCGGTCCGTGTTCGGGGGCGCTTACTTGCCCGCCAGGCCCAGGTTGATCCCGTCACGCAGGTTGGACGGTGCTTGGGCCAGATCACTTCCGTACCGCACGCACAGCGACCGGGGCTTCGCCGCCTGCGGGTTGCTGGAGCAGTTCGCCTTCTGGTAGCCGCTGAAGGCGCTGATCGTGACCTGTGCCTGTTCCCGCAAGGTGTGGAAGCCCTTGCTTCCTTCGATCTCCTTGAGGGCCGCGAGGGCGATGGACTGGAGCGACTCTCCTGCCTTGCGGCAGGTGTCGGTGAACAGTCTCTTGGCGGCGGGCGTGCAGGGAGAGTTGGTGCCCTCGCCGTACCGGGTGAAATAGCTGTCGAGCTGCTGGCTAATGGTGCTCTGGACCTGCTCCGCCTTCTTGCCCGCCTCGGAGATGGGCGTATCTGCGGTGCCGCCGGGCGGGTCAGTGGGACGCGCCGCTGAAGAGGCCGAGGGGCGCGGCGAGGATGTCTCGCAGCCGGTGACGGCCAGCGCCATCAACGAGAGAGCGATCGCGGTGACGGCGGGGCGCGCTTGGGGTATGCGCCGTGGGAACACGGTCTCTTTCACCTGTCTCTTTCACCTGCCGGACTGGTGCACCATGGCGAGCTGACGCGAAGCGCGGTCTACGAGTTCACCGAACGGCTTGCTGTCTGTGGAAAGGACCTTACTGTTCCGCGCGACGAGCTGCCGCTGGATCCTTGATTCGACAGTGAACCATGTGCCCACCCGGTTCGAGGAGTCCTTGCACCGCACGTCCGTCTGGGCCGTCGCGATCTCGGCGCGGGTCGGCGAAGAGCCCTGAATCGTGCCGAACGGGTCGAGCGGCGTCTTGTAGGTGGAGCCGCTGCGTGCCATACAGGCGGTGAGGAGCGGGCATCCGGGCGGAAGATCCATGCGGCTGAGTGCGAGTAGGTACGACTGCGTCACCCCGGGACTGCCCACCCACCGCGCGTGGCAACGAGACAACAACGGCGCACCGGCCCCGCGGAGTTGGAGGCGCAGGGTCCCACTGCTGTCTCCCGCAGGGCCGGTGCGTTGTACACGTACCCGGTGTGATGCCCCCTATACACCCAAACCCCTCCCCCGTCTTTCGTGGGGAAGGTACCCGTCCGTCGCGGGGAAGGTATCCGCGCGCATGACGTGGGGGCCCGCCGGCCCCCGCCCGGGCCCCCCCGAAACACCCGGCGGAAACCCCGGGCCCACCCCGCGGGGGAACCCCCCAACACCCGGGACAACCGCCCCCCCCG
>NZ_JBHWUR010000051.1:0-6317 GCF_042737755.1 Streptomyces sp. NPDC059994 | reverse complement strand
GGGGGGGGGGGGGGGGGGCCCGGGCCCCCCCCGGGCCGGGCCCCACGTCAACCTGCGTCGTCTACCGCGGTCCTCACACGGAGGAGAACCCGCCTACCAGCGGTACCAGCGGCCCCGACGGCCGCTGCCGTCCGCGGCCCGGACGACGAAGCCCAGCAGCCACACGGCCAGCACGATCACGGCGATCCACCACAGCGCCTTCAGCGCGAAACCCGCACCGAAGAGGACCAGAGCGAGCAGAAGTACCAGAAGCAGGGGAACCATTGTTATCGACCTCCTGACCACCGCATGCCCTCACACCGCTCCTACAAGCACATGAAAAAGTGAGTTTCTGCAACGGTGTGCAGGGCATACCCGCAGACGCCCTGCCGCCGCCACGGCATGTGACGCGCCTGCGGGCCGACACCGTTCGTCCTCCGCTGCGGGGCGGCCGACGGCCGGTCAGCGCCTGCCGCCTGCACCGCACCCTGGCCCTGGCCCTGGCCGCCGGTCCCGGTCAGCAATTTAGGGGTTGCACCGCCGACTACGTATCCCTGCCTTATGCACTGAGTCCCCGGGGCGGCGACCCACGGTACTTCGAAGGCCCCCGCATCCGTGAGGATGGGGCACTCTCCCGATGTCTCAGGACCCCCTGGGAGACGAGAGTTGAGGCTTCGCAGGAAGCGATGGACCACCAACTCAAGCCCCTCTGGGGCGTCAGGGAGCCGAAGATGTTCGAGTACCGGATGTACAAGGTGAACGAGGCCGAGCTGCTCCGCGAGGCCGCAGCCCAGCGGCTGGTCGGCGAGGCCCGCGCCGCCCGCCGCAACCGGCGGCACACCGGGCACGAAGCCGAAGGGCGGGTGAGCCACCTGCGCGACCTGCGCGAGCGTTTCGCGCACGCCGCCTGAACGGGATGACCGCAGGCGCCGACCCGGCTCTGCGAGCGGGGCCACGAGCTGTTCGCCAGGTCAGCTCACGAGCGCAGCACCCGCCCGAGTGCCGCCGGACGACGGTGGTGGACCCGAGACGCTGGACCCGCTGAACCGACTGCTCACGCCGAATGTCGCGCTGGCGGTGGCTGGATGGAACGGACCGGTAGCGGAACGGGACGGGACGGTCCAGCGCATCTTCAGGAGCCCCCTGCGTCCCGAGCCTTGTGCTACAGGAATCGGCGCACGCCGCGGTCGGCCACCGAGCACTCAGACGCCGCGCCGGAGAACATGGCGGCGCCGACGCGTGCGCCTGAGCGTGATCACTCTTGCGCACACCCGTATACGGGTGTTATGCGTGGCCGCGCTTTTTTCAGCCACTCCCCTGTCTGCGCTTGCGCACGCCCCCACCAGCCCCTTTAACGTCATTTCGGGGCGACGGAAGAGAGTCGCACGAGACCACGGGGGAGTACGTGTACGCGCAGAGCTGGCAGCGGTTGCTGGACCAGGCGGGGCCGGGCGGACAGCAGTCAGACATGTCACTGGCGTCGGCGGGAGCGGCGGGTGGCGGGCGCAATGACGCCGGCGGCGAGTTGAAGCACAGTGCCAAGCCGTGGTCGGACGCGGCGGGCACCGCCCACGCACTGGAGACGGACACCGCCACGGCGAAGGCCAAGCTCACCTCGGCCCACGCCGGGGCCGAGGCCGGCACGGCCGGACTGGCGAGTATGGCCGCGCTCACGTCCGTACTCACCTCGTGGGAGAAGCGGCTGACGGCCGTCCACACCGAGTGCGGCGCACTGGAGCCGGCCCTGCGTAAGACCGCGTGGGCGCAGGGCGAGGTGGACGCGGGTGTGAAGTCGGCGCTGGCGCAGTTCTCCGCACCGGCCGGCAAGGGCCAGTGACGTACATGCTCACCTGGCAGCAGTTGCACGACCTCAAGTGCGCCGAGCTCCTGGAGGCCGCCGACGGCTGGGGCACCGTCAGCACCCAGGCCGACGCGGCACGGGACCGGATCAGCAACGAGATGATCCACGCTCTGGAGGCCACGCAGAAAGGCATGGCGTCCCCGGCCGCCGTCAACCGGCTGCGGCGCCTGGACCGCAACTACGACTACATCCGTACGGAATGCGGTCTGGTCCGTACGACTGTGAACTCGCTCGTGTACGAACTGATTGGCTTCCAGGGCCAGTTGAAGGACGCCCTGGACGACGCCGCCAGTCTCGGGTTCACGGTCGCGGCGGACGGATCGGTGAGCTACCCCGCCGGCGGCCAGAACGTGGTCACGGACAAGCCGAACCCCGGCGGCAGCGCCAGCGCCGACACCCCACTCATGTCCCGCCCACCCAGCCTGAGCACGCCCCACCCGGGCCTGATCGACCCCAACCCCAACCCCAACCGGGCCAAGGCCCAGGACATCGCCGACCGCATCCGCCGGGTGCTCACGGCCGCCCGCGAGGCCGACGAACACTTCAGCACGGCACTGAGCAGGCTGAAGGCCGAACCCGGCCTGGACGTCACCGACGCGACCTGGAGGGACGCGGCGGCGGACCTGGCGGCGGTGCGCAAGGTCTCCGGTGACCGGCTGAAGAAGACCATCCCGACGAACGCCACCCCCGCCGAACGCCACGACTGGTGGACCCACCTCTCCCAGACCCAGCGCGACGAATACCTCACGCTGTGCCCGGACGTCCTCGGCAACCTGGACGGCATCCCGGCCCTCGCCCGCGACGAAGCCAACCGCGACAACCTGCAGATGCTGATCGGCAAACTGTCGGGAGAGGACAACGAAGCGGCGCGGGCCAAGCTGGCGGGGCTGCGGTCGATCGACCAGCAGCTCAGCGCGGGCAGCGAGCCCCCGATGTATCTGCTGGGCATCGGGGACCAGGGCAACGGCCGCGCCATCGTCTCGTACGGTAACCCCGACACGGCGAAGAACGTCGCCGCGTACGTTCCGGGGCTTGGCACCAGTCTCGACACGCACTTCGCCGAGAGCGACCTGAAGCGGGCGCGGGAGACCGCGCTTGGTGCCAAGGAAGCGGACCCCGACCATCCCACCGCTTCGATGGTCTGGCTCGGGTATGACGCTCCCCAGCTACCCGCCGAACAACCCCTGGCCAACGCCGCCGTCGCGTTCGACTACAACGCCAAGATGGGCGCTTCCGCGTACAACGGGTTCATGGCGGGAATCTCCGCCACGCACGAGACGGGCGATCCGCATGTCACCGCCGTAGGCCACTCCTACGGCTCGCTCACCGTCGGCCTCGCCGCTCAACGGCATGGTGGCATCCCCGGGGCCGACGACATCATCCTCGTGGGCAGCCCGGGCACGGAAGCGAAGACCGCCGACGAGCTCGGAGTCGGGCGGGACCACGTGTATGTGGGCGCCGCCAAGAACGACATCGTGACCCAGCTGCCCAGCAGGAGCGAAGCCACCGGAATCCTGCTCGGGGGCCTTCTCGGGGGACCTGGCGGTGCGCACATCGGCCACGAGATCGGCCACGCTCTGAACGACGTCCCCGACGAGCGCTACTTCGGGGCCGACCCAGCGAGCCGCGAGTTCGGGGCCAAGCGCTTCGCAACGGCTGACGGGCCGCTGCTCGTCAGCCCCGACGCGGATACGGTTGACAAGGTCAAGCACCTGAAGAACCCAACGGACCTCGGCGCCCACTCCAACTACTTCGATCCGGACGCCGATCCCACGTCGGCCAGGAACATCGCCCGAATCGTGGTGGGCAAGGGCAACGACATCACCACCCAGGAGCCCCGATGAGACCCCTTGGTCGCCCTGTCGCCGTAGCGCTGCTCCTCGCGACAGCTGTCGGTTGCGGCGGGCTCCCGAAGAGCACCACGGAAAGGAAGAAAACGACCATGGACATGATGCAGGGCGCCGAGAAGGCCGACGCGATCTTGCAACAGACTCTGAGCGACATCACTCCGCCCCTCCGATGGAACCACGGCCCCTCGAATGACATCGCCTGCAGCAACATCCTGGGCAAGGGCACCGGTACCGGCACCGTAAAACGCCGTATCGCCATCCTGACCAAGGTGTCCGCCGAGCGGCGGGGCAGTCTGCTCGGGACCGTCGAGCGCAGTTGGAAGGCGCGGGGCTACAAGATCACCAGTGTGAATCCGAGCAGGGACATGCCCGCCATCGACGCCACCACGCCGGACGAATTCAGCGTCTCGGTGCAGGTTGGCGCCACGGGCCAGTTCATCTTCTCCGCCGGTACTCCCTGCCTCACCCAGACGGACAACATTCCCGACCCCACCACCACCCCCAACACCCCGCAGCGCGACGTCCCTTACCCCGCCCCCGCCGACATCCACGACGACTTCTGGTCAGCCACGCCAACGCATACGTGAACCAGACGGCCCCCGGCCGAAGCGTCCCCGGAGCCTGACAGGCCCTGTGCGATGTCAATCCGCCCCTGCGCTGGGACCACGGCCCCTCGAACGAGGCTGCACGCTCTTGGACAGAGACATCGACGACACCTCATAGCCATTGCGCCGGTACAAGGCAATGGCTGCCGCGTTGTCCCCGAAAACGTTCAAATGTAGCGAGGTCATGCCCTCACGCGCAACGAGTTCCTCAGCGGCGGCGAGAATGGCAGCCCCGTACCCGTGGCGCCGGAACGGGGCGAGGACGTTGATGGGCCTTGACCCCGGATTTTGGACACATCTATGCGGCTTGGGTCAGGGTAGTCGCTGCTGGTTGGAGGTCGTTCTCGTAGGCGATCGGAGATCGCTGGCCGAGGCGGGAGTGCCGGCGGCGGGTGTTGTATCGGGTCAGCCAGCGGAAGGCGTCGAGCTGCTTTGCGAGCAACTGAGACCGGAGAGTCGGCGGCTCGGGCACAGTCAGGAGCCGTGCCCACCCCTCCCGATCCCTCAGTCCTGTACCCCGACATCGCGGCCCACGGCAGCCTCGCCACAGCCCTACGGGCCGAGGCGGAGGGCGGCCTGGACGCCGTCGCCGTCACGTCACGTCACGTCACGTCACGTCACGTCACCAGACTTCGCTCCGCTGCTCCACGCGACCGTCGAAGGGACTCCCGCACCGCGAGCCGCTACAGATCAGCGCCTGGTCGCACCAACGGCAGTGGTCGATCCGCGGTACGGAGTCGTTTCCGGGCGTGGCCCTCATCGACGGCGAGACGGACGACCTGGCCGAGGTCGGGGGACATCCGACAGGCGGCGCCCTTCGTGCACCTGACCGGCCGGTTCGAAGTCCCCGACAACGATCCCGTGCGCTCGACGGAATCCGAATGGCAGGGCATGCGTCGGGAGGCGGCCGAACTGGAGTACGCCTGGCAGGCGACGTACCAAAACCTCATCGAGGCAGCGCACGCCGAGCCGGCACTACGTGCCCTCTACCCGTTCACGAGCCACTGGGCACTGCGCTTCTCGACCACCACCCGCCCAGACCTTACCGTCGTCGGACCATGCCTGAGCGCGAACAGCGACGGCACGTACGGGGTGGGCACGGGCTTCATCGACGATGACCTTGGCCAATTCGCCACAGCGCAGGAAGCCGTGGCAGTGGCAGTGCGCCGGCTGCCGTCCGGCCTCGGCCCAACCACGCTCGGCGAATGATCCCGCCCGGCAAACGGCTCGCTCGACAGGGGTTGGGACGCTCTGCCAGGGCTTGACTTCTCCATTGGGAAGCCACTCCGGACTGACGCTAGTGTGACGCGCCGCGGAAGTCCCGCCGATGAGTTTCCGGCGGTTGTACCGTCTACCCGTCGACGAAGGGAGCACACCATGCGCAAGATCATCGTTTGCACGTTCCTGACGCTCGACGGCGTCATGCAGGCGCCGGGCGGTCCGGACGAGGACTCTGAGAGCGGCTTCAAGCACGGCGGCTGGCAGAAACCGGTGGCCGACGACGAGGTCGGCACGGCCATCGCCGGTTGGTACGAGCACTCCGACGCGATGCTGCTCGGCCGCAAGACGTACGAGATCTTCGCGTCGTACTGGCCGACCGCCGATCCCGACAACCCGTTCACCGATCGGATGAACAGCATGCACAAGTACGTGGCGTCTCGGACCCTGACGTCCGTCGAGTGGCAGAACTCCACGCTGCTGGAGGGCGACATCACCGATGCCGTACGCACGCTGAAGGCGTCCGACGGCGGCAACATCAACGTCGTCGGCAGCGGCGACCTCGCCCAGACCCTCATGCAGCACGGCCTCGTCGACGAGTACCGGCTGACCATCCACCCGGTGATCATCGGCACCGGCAAGCGGCTGTTCGCCGACGGAGCGATCCCCACTGCGCTGGAACCCGTCAGCGTCTCGACGACGAAGGGCGGCACCGTCGTCGGCGTCTACCGGCCCAACGGCAAGCCCAGCTACGACAGCTACTAGCGTCATGCGCCGCGGAGGTTCCGCCGATGGCCACCGGCG
>NZ_JBHWUR010000050.1:0-50660 GCF_042737755.1 Streptomyces sp. NPDC059994 | reverse complement strand
AGCCTCAGCCCCTCCGGCCCCACCGGCCCCGGCTTCCCCGGCCCCGGCCCCACCAGCCTCAGCCCCTCCGGCCCCACCGGCCCCGGCTTCCCCGGCCCCGGCCCCACCAGCCTCAGCCCCTCCGGCCCCACCGGCCCCGGCTTCCCCGGTCCCGGTCCCACCGGTCCCGGCCCCGGTCCCTGCCCCACCGGTCCCAGCCCGTCCGGCCTCGCCCGCAGCGGCCCCGTCCGCCCCCGTCACCACCAGCACCACATCCGCCCCATCCGCATCCAGCGCGTACCCTCCGCCCGTCCCCTCCGGCACCGCCAGCGTGACGACGCTCTCGCCCGCCAGCACGCCCGGCAGCAGGCGCTTGGCCGGGGCGGGGTCGCCGCCGTCCGCCAGGTGGCAGAGCAGGGCCGTCGCCGCCGCCGTCTCCACCAGCGGGCCCGGTACCGCGTGGCGGCCCAACTCCCGGTAGGCCATGGCCAGTTCGACCGGGTGGCGGCCCATCCCGTCGTGCGCCTCCGGCGCCGCGAGCGCGAACACCCCCGCCCCGGCGAGCCGCGCCCACAGCGCCCGGCCGGGCCCGTGGTCCCCGGCAGACCAGGACCGTACGGCCGACGGGGTGTCCGAGGCGGTCAGGAGCGCGTCCAGGGAGCGGGCGAAGTCGCGCTGCTCGGCGGTCGGCAGAAACCTCATCGGGGGCGGCCCTTCGGGAGACCGAGCAGGCGCTCGGCGACGATGTCGCGCTGGATCTCGTTGGTACCGGCGTACACGGGCCCGGCGAGAGCGAAGACGTACCCCTCTCCCCACCCTGCGGGCGACTCCGCCAACTCCCCCTCCGTGCCCAGCAGTTCCAGCGCCGTCTCGTGCAGCGCGATGTCGTACTCCGACCAGAACAGCTTGTTCAGGCTCGACTCCGCGCCCATCTCCCCGCCCGCCGCGAAGCGGGACGCGCCCGCGTACGTGAACAGCTGATAGGCCCGCGCCCCGATCACCGCGTCCGCCACCCGGTCGCGCATCCCGCGGTCCTCGCCCCGCTCGCGCCACAGCCGTACGAGCCGGTCGGCGGCGGCCAGGAAGCGGCCGGGGGAGCGCAGGGTCAGGCCGCGCTCGTTGCCGGTCGTCGACATCGCGATGCGCCAGCCCTGCCCCGGCTCCCCGATGACGTCCTCGTCGGGGACGAACACCTCGTCCAGGAACAGCTCCGCGAACGCCGGTTTGCCGTCGAGGCGGCCGATCGGGCGGACGGTCACCCCGGAGGCCCGCAGATCGAACATCACGTAGGTCAGGCCCTGGTGGGGGCGGGGCGCCGCCGGGTCCGTACGGAAGATACCGAAGGCGCGGTCGGCGAACGCGGCCCGCGACGACCACGTCTTCTGCCCCGACAGCAGCCAGCCCCCGTCCGTGCGTACGGCCCGGGACCGCAGCGACGCCAGGTCGGACCCGGCCTCCGGCTCCGACCAGGCCTGCGCCCACACCACCGCCCCGCTCGCCATGTCCGGCAGCACCCGGGCGCGCTGCTCCTCCGTGCCGTGGTCGAAGAGCGTCGGCGCGAGCAGGCTGATGCCGTTCTGGGAGACCCGGCCTGGCGCGCCCGCCGCCCAGTACTCCTCCTCGAAGGCCAGCCACCGGAAGATGTCGGCGCCCCGGCCCCCGAACCGCTCGGGCCAGGAGACGGCCGACCACCGCCCGGCGTACAGCTCGGCCTCCCACTCCCGGTGCGCGGCGAAACCCTCCGCCGTCTCCAGGGAGGGGAGCGGCGCGCCTGGCACATGGGCGGCGAGCCACCGGCGCGCCTCGGCGCGGAAGGCGTCCTCCTCGGCCGTGTGGTCCAAGTCCATTGCGGGGCCCGCCCCTTCGCGACCGTTCCCTAACAAGTGTTTGGTAGGTTAGCCTGCGGATGTGACCGACAACAAGGTTCCGTACGTGCCCGGGCACGGCCTCCTCGACGGCCGCACCGCCGTCGTCACCGCCGCCGCCGGGGCCGGGATCGGCGGCGCGACCGCCCGCAGGTTCCTGGAGGAGGGCGCGCGGGTGCTGGTCAGCGACGCGCACGCGCGCAGGCTCAAGGAGACCGAGGAGGCCCTGGCGGCCGAGTTCGGCGCCGGCGCCGTGGCCGCGCTGCCCTGCGACGTCACCGACGACTCACAGGTGCGCGCGCTGTTCGACGGGGCGGTACGGCTGCACGGCCGCCTCGACGTCGTCGTCAACAACGCGGGCCTCGGCGGCACGGCCGAGCTGGCCGACATGAGCGACGAGCAGTGGGACCGGGTCCTCGACGTCACCCTCAATGGCACCTTCCGGTGCACCAGGGCGGCCCTGCGCGCCTATCGGGCCGCCGGCCGGGGCGGCGTGATCGTCAACAACGCGTCCGTCGTCGGCTGGCGCGCCCAGGCCGGGCAGGCCCACTACGCCGCCGCCAAGGCGGGCGTCATGGCGCTCACCCGCTGCGCGGCGATCGAGGCGGCCGCCCACGGGGTGCGGGTCAACGCGGTCTCGCCCTCCCTGGCCATGCACCCCCACCTCGTCAAGGTCACCTCCGCCGAGCTCCTCGACGAGCTCGCCGCGCGGGAGGCCTTCGGGCGGTACGCCGAGCCGTGGGAGGTGGCCAACGTCGTCGTCTTCCTGGCCAGCGACTACTCCTCCTATATGACGGGCGAAGTCGTCGCCGTCAGCAGCCAGCACGCCTAGCGCCGCCGCCCAGGGCCCCCAGGACCACAATGGACCCGTGCCGAAGAACAAGAAGCAGCAGGTGACCGGCGTGCCCGAGCGGCGCGGAGAACTCCTCGCCACCGCGGCCGAGGTGTTCGCCGCCCAGGGCTACAACGCCACCACCGTCCGCAGGATCGCCGACGAGGCGGGCATGCTCGCGGGCAGCCTCTACTACCACTTCGATTCCAAGGAATCGATGCTCGACGAGATCCTCTCCACCTTCCTGACCGAGCTCTGGGAGGGGTACGACGCCGTGCTCGCGGCCGGGCTCGGGCCGCGCGAGACCATCGAGGCCCTGGTCACCGAGTCCTTCCGGGAGATCGACCGGCACCGGGCAGCCGTCGCGATCTACCAGAAGGAGTCCAGGCACCTCACCGCGCTGCCGCGTTTCGGCTACCTCGCCGACTCGCAGCGGAAGTTCGAGGAGGCGTGGCTGGGGACCCTGGAGCGCGGGGTCGCGGCGAAGGCGTTCCGGGCGGACCTGGACGTCCGGCTCACCTACCGGTTCGTCCGCGACACGGTGTGGGTGGCCGCGTCCTGGTACCGGCCCGGCGGACAGCACAGCCCGGAGGAGATCGCCCGCCAGTACCTGTCGATGGTGCTGGACGGAATCGCCGTACGAGAGTAATCCGCTGGCTTATTAGGGGAGTTGGGAATGGGCGAGGCGTACATAGTCGAAGCGGTGCGCACCCCGGTGGGGCGGCGCAGGGGCGGGCTCGCGGGCGTCCATCCGGCGGACCTGGGGGCGCATGTGCTCAGCGCGCTCGTCGAGCGCTGCGGGGTCGACCCGGCCGCCGTCGAGGATGTCGTCTTCGGCTGCCTCGACGCGGTCGGGCCGCAGGCCGGGGACATCGCGCGGACGGCGTGGCTGGCGGCCGGGCTGCCGCAGGAGGTGCCGGGCGTCACCGTCGACCGCCAGTGCGGCTCGTCCCAGCAGGCCGTGCACTTCGCCGCGCAGGCCGTGCTCTCCGGCACCCAGGACCTGGTGGTCGCGGGCGGCACCCAGAACATGTCGATGATCCCGATCGCCTTCGCCTCCCGGCGGGCGGCCGAGCCGCTCGGCCTGACCGAGGGCCCCTTCGCGGGCTCCGCGGGCTGGCGGGCGCGGTACGGGGACCAGCCCGTCAACCAGTTCCACGGCGCCGAGCTCATCGCGCACAAGTGGGGGATCAGCCGCCAGGACCAGGAGGAGTTCGCACTCCGCTCGCACCGGCGCGCGATCCGGGCCGCCGACGAGGGCCGTTTCGTACGCGAGACCGTGCCGTACGGGGACGTGCGCGTCGACGAGGGGCCGCGCCGCGACACCACGGCGGAGAAGATGGCGGCCCTGAAGCCGGTCGTCGAGGGCGGCACGATCACCGCCGCGTGCTCCTCCCAGGTCTCGGACGGCGCGGCCGCGATGCTCCTGGCGAGCGAGCGGGCCGTACGGGAGCACGGGCTCACCCCGCGCGCCCGGATCCACCACCTCTCGGTACGCGGCGAGGACCCCATCCGGATGCTCTCGGCGCCGATCCCGGCGACGGCGTACGCGCTGAAGAAGACGGGCCTGACGATCGACGCGATCGATCTGGTCGAGATCAACGAGGCCTTCGCGCCGGTGGTGCTCGCCTGGCTGAAGGAGACCGGCGCGGACCCGGCGAAGGTCAATGTCAACGGGGGCGCCATCGCCCTTGGCCACCCTTTGGGGGCCACCGGTGTACGGCTGATGACGACGCTGCTGCACGAGCTGGAGCGCACCGGCGGGCGCTTCGGCCTCCAGACGATGTGCGAGGGCGGTGGCCAGGCGAATGTGACGGTGATCGAGCGCCTGTGAGCCGGGCCCGGGGGAGTGGTGCGGCCCACACGGCCGCACCGCTCCCTGAGGGGGGCACGTGGTACAGTTTCTCCGTTGCAGTTTTGGTACCCATAGACTTTATGTGCGCCTGACGGGAATGTTCCTCAGGCGCATTATTGTTTTTCCGGCTTTCTCCGGATGGGGCCCCTACCTATTCAGGAGAATGACATGGCTACTGGCACCGTGAAGTGGTTCAACTCGGAAAAGGGCTTCGGCTTCATCGAGCAGGACGGTGGCGGCCCGGACGTCTTCGCCCACTACTCGAACATCGCCTCCTCCGGCTTCCGTGAGCTCCTTGAGGGCCAGAAGGTCTCCTTCGAGGTCACCCAGGGCCAGAAGGGCCTGCAGGCGGAGAACATCCTCCCCGTCTGATCACGGCGAATTCCGAGCCGGGGCCCGCACCGCGCAGGTGCGGGTCCCGGCTTGCGTGCTGTCCGTCCACCGGGCCCAGGAAGGCAATTTCCGTATGACGCGTATGACCCCCCGCAAGCGCTCCACCTCCAGCTCCGCCAAGCCCGCCGCGAACGCCGCGCGCGGCCGGACCGTGCAGCCGCAGGGCGAATTCACGTTGCCGGAAACGGTCACGCCCGCGCTGCCCTCGGTGGCCGGTTTCGACGACCTCGACATGCCCGCGGCGCTCCTCAAGACGCTGGCCGCGCAGGGCGTGACCGAGCCGTTCCCGATCCAGGCCGCGACCCTGCCGAACTCCCTCGCGGGCCGCGACATCCTCGGCCGCGGCCGCACGGGCTCGGGCAAGACCCTCGCCTTCGGCCTCGCACTCCTGGCCCGTACGGCCGGCCACCGCGCCGAGCCGAAGGCGCCGCTCGCCCTCGTGCTCGTGCCGACGCGTGAGCTGGCCCAGCAGGTCACCGACGCGCTGACGCCGTACGCCACGGCCGTCAACCTGCGCCTGACCACGGTCGTGGGCGGCCTCTCGCTCACCAAGCAGTCGAACGCGCTGCGGCGCGGCGCCGAGGTGCTCGTGGCGACGCCCGGCCGCCTCAAGGACCTCATAGAGCGCGGCGACTGCGTGCTCGGCCAGGTACGGATCACCGTCCTCGACGAGGCCGACCAGATGGCCGACATGGGCTTCATGCCCCAGGTCACTGCGCTGCTCAAGCAGGTCGAGCCGGGCGGCCAGCGCATGCTGTTCTCCGCGACCCTGGACAAGAACATCGACCGCCTGGTCCGTATGTTCCTGACCGACCCGGTCGTCCACTCGGTGGACCCGTCGGCGGGCGCGGTCACGACGATGGAACACCACGTCCTCTATATCCAGGACGAGACCGACAAGAAGGCCGTCACCGAGCGGATCGCGGCGCGCGACGGCCGGGTGATCATGTTCCTGGACACCAAGCGTTCGGTGGACCGGCTGGTCAAGCGGCTGCTCGCGAGCGGCGTACGGGCGGGCGGCCTGCACGGCGGCCGCTCCCAGCCGCAGCGAAACCGCACCCTTGAGCAGTTCAAGAGCGGCCAGCTCACCGCGCTCGTCGCGACGAACGTGGCGGCGCGCGGCATCCACGTCGACGACCTCGACCTGGTCGTCAACGTCGACCCGCCCACGGACCACAAGGACTACCTCCACCGGGGTGGCCGCACCGCCCGCGCGGGCGAGTCGGGCAGCGTCGTGACGCTGGTCCTGCCCGAGCAGAAGCGGGAGATGAGCCGCCTGATGACGTTCGCGGGGATTCGTCCCCGGACGGCGGCGGTGAAGTCGAGCGACGAGGAGCTGGTACGGGTCACGGGCGCGCGCGAGCCGTCCGGGGTGCCGGTCGTGATCGAGGTCCCGGCCCCGACGCCGCCGTCGGGTGCCCGCACCCGTAGCCGGGGCGCCCGCTCGGGCTCCCGCACGTCGTCGGGCCGCACGGGGCAGCCCCAGGGTGGCCGCGCGCAGGGCTCCGCCCAGGGTGGCCGCGCTCAGGGTTCTGCCCAGGGTGGCCGCGCTCAGGGTTCTGCCCAGGGCGGGGCCCGGAGTGCCCAGTCCCAGGGCGCCCGCGCCCAGGCCGGCGGGGCGCGGCGTGGCCGTCCCCAGTCGGGCGGCCGTCGCAGCGCGCCGGCGTAGCCGGATCTTCCACCGGTCTCAGCCCCCACCCCGCCCGTTCCCTGAAGCCCTGGGCGGGCGGCCGGGTGGGGGTTGAGGCTTGCTTGCTGGGGGCTGTGCCCCCAGACCCCGTTGCGGGGCTGCGCCCCGGCGCCCCTGTTCGGCCGCGGGCCGGTGGGGGCTGGTCGCGCAGTTCCCCGCGCCCCTAAAGGCAGAAGGGGCCCGGCCACGTTTCAGGCCCCTCCGGCGTGCGAGGAACGGCGCCCGCGCATCAGCCGCGACGGTGTGCGAGGAACGGCGCCCGCGCATCAGCCGCGACGGTGTGCGAGGAACGGCGCCCGCACATCAGCCGCGACGGTGTGCGAGGAACGGCGCCCGCGCAACCAGGCCCTCCGGCGTACGAGGAACGGCGCCCGCACATTCAGGCCCTCCGGCGTTTGAGGAGTGGGGCAGGGGCCGTAGGTCCCGCCCTTCAGGGGCGCGGGGAACTGCGCGATCAGCCCCCACCGGCCCGCAGGCAAACGGGACCGGGGGCGAAGCCCAGGTAACCCACCCACCCCCGTGCCGGGGCCCGGGGCGGAGCCCGAAGCGGGGGCGGGGGCGCAGCTCCAGCGGGGGTACCGGGGGCGGAGCCCCCGTGAGCGGGGTGCAGGCCCCGCGAGGGGGTGCAGGGGCGCAGCCCCGCCAACGGGGTCCGGGGGCGGAGCCCCCGGGAGAGTCGCCTCAACCACCCACCCACCCCCGGAGGGTTTAGGGAACGGGCGGGGTGGGGCCAAGGTCACGGAGCGCGGACAGCGTCGCCGTCGCCTCCCGCATCACCCTCTCCACCAGCTCCCCCACGCCAGGCAGATCCTCAATCACCCCCGCCACCTGCCCGGACGCCATCACCCCCGCCTCCACCCGCCCCTCCACCATCGACGCCCGCAGCAGCATCGGCGTATTCGCCGCAAGCAGCACCTGGCTCCACGTCAGCTCCTTGCCGTGGCGGAGTGCGCGGCCGTCCGCCACCAGACGGGCCCACGACGAGCCCGAAAGCGAGCGGAACGCCGCCGCGTGCCGCACGGCCGAGACCAACGAACGCACCCGCCCGGCCCGTTCGAGCGACGCCACCAGCTCCGTACGGAGCATGCGGTGCGGCAACCCGTCCACCGCCCGCGTCACCGTCACGTCCCCCACCCCCGCCGCCAGATACCGCGCCTTCACCGCATCCGGCACCGGAGAGTCCGACGTGAGCAGGAACCGCGTGCCCATCGCGACCCCGGCCGCCCCGTACGCCAGCGCGGCCACCAGTCCGCGCCCGTCGTGGAAGCCCCCGGCCGCCACCACCGGGATGTCCACCGCGTCCACGACCTGCGGCAGCAGGACCGTCGTCGCCACCTCGCCGGTGTGCCCGCCGCCCTCCCCGCCCTGCACGATCACCGCGTCCGCGCCCCACGCCGCCACCTTCTCGGCGTGCCGCCGCGCCCCGACGGACGGCACGACCACCACCCCCGCGTCCTTGAGCGAGGCGATCAGCTCCCGCGAGGGGGCGAGCGCGAAGGACGCCACCCGTACCCCTTCCTCCACGATGATCCGCACCCGCTCCCGCGCGTCCCCCGCGTCGGCCCGCAGGTTCACCCCGAACGGCGCGTCCGTACGCGACTTGACCTCCCGTACCGCCGCGCGCAGCTCCCGCGTGGTCATCGTCGCCGAGGCGAGGATGCCCAGCGCCCCGGCCTCGGCCGTGGCCGACACCAGCCGGGGACCGGCCACCCACCCCATCCCCGTCTGCACGATCGGGTGCCGCACTCCCACCAGCCGGGTCAGTGCCGTCTCCATCAGCTACGGACCTCCCCGTCGCGCCGCCCCTCCGGGTCCAGCACCTCCCGTATCAGACGCAGTTCTTCGGGAGTGGGGTCCCGGGTGTACGGGACCTCGTCCTTCACCGTCAGCTCGAAGCCCGTCGCCGCGCGCACCTGCTCCACCGTCACCCCGGGGTGCAGCGAGGCCAGCCGCATCGTGCGGTCCGGTGTGGCGAAGTCGAGGACGCCGAGGTCGCTGACGACCCGGGGGATGCGGTGGTAGCGCGCCCCGGCGGCGGCCGCCCGGTCGTAGCCGACGCCGCACACCATGTCGACCTCGGGCACGAACACCCGGGGGGAGTGGCGCGGGATCCAGTAACTCACCGGGTTGTTGAGGGTGTTGACGGGGGCGCCGCGCACCCCGAGCAGCTGGCGGGTGGGCGCCGCCCAGTCGCCGATGCAGGAGATGTTCTGGTTGCCGAACCGGTCGATCTGGCTCGCGCCCATCATCACGTGCCGTCTGCCCCCGGTGACCATGGTCAGATGGCGGCGGTACGGCAGCCAGCCCTCCGCCGCCCCGTCCGCCCCGACCAGCGTCGCCTCGCCGTCGGTGAGCAGCAGGTCCGGGGCGAAGGTGCGCCGGGCCAGACGCGCGCCCAGCGACGGGATCAGGCCCATCGGGCTGGCCAGCACCTCCCCGTCGCCGCGCCAGGCCTCGGCGCAGGCGATCACGCAGTACTCGGCGCGGCCGATCACCACGGTCGAGTCCGTCATCGGACCTCCTCGTGCCAGGCCTGGACGGCCGACTGGTAGCTCTTCTCGTCCGGCCCCGCCAGGAACCGCGAGGCGAACTCGTCCCACGGCGTCGTCGCGTACAGCTTCTGGAACGGCTCGTCCCGCCCGTAGTCAGGTACGCACGACGTGAAGTGCGCCCCGTTCGGCGTCTCGACGACGCCCGTGACCGAGTGGCGTCCGATGAGGAGGGTCTGCGGGACGGCGTCCGCGAAGCCGCCCGGCTCGACGAGGTGTTCGCAGGAGACGTACGCGCTGTCGGCGGCCTCGCAGAACAGGTCGTCGAAGTAGGGGTCGGGGCCCAGGTACTGGGCGTTGCCGAGCCGGTCGGCGCGGTTGAGGTGGACCAGGGCCGCGTCCATGCGCAGCGCGGGCACGGCCACGAACGTCTCCCCGTCCTCGTACGGCGAAGTCACCGTCCGCAGACCGGGGTTGACCCGCATGACGTCCGAGCCCAGTCCGGCCCGTACCGGCAGGAAGGGGAGCCGGCTGGCGGCCGCGTGCAGCCCCCACATGAACATCGCCTCGTCGATCTCCGTCAGCGTGAACGCCCCCGCCTCGCGCGCCGCTCGGAAGTGCGGCTCCAGGGGGATGGAGTCGAGGGTGGCGAAGGGGGCGATCAGCCTGCGGATCCTTCCGGCGGCCGCGAGCAGTCCGACGTCCGGGCCGCCGTATGAGATCACCGTCAGATCCGTCACCGGCGCTCTGAGCAGCGCCCTGACCAGCGCCATCGGCTTGCGGCGCGAGCCCCAGCCACCGATGCCGAGGGTCATGCCGCTGTGCAGCCGCGCGACGGCCTCCTCGGGCGTCATGGTCTTGTCCGTCATGCCCGCTCCTTCCCCTTGCCCGGTTCCTCGCCGAAGGTGTCGCGGACCCGGTCGGCCACCCCGCTGAGGTTGGCCTCGAACGTGAAGCCCTGTTCGAAGCGGTAGCTGCGGCGGACGTCGACGGGGTCGATGCCGTTGATGGCGGCCTTGGCCAGCCGGATGAGTGAACCGTCCTTGCGGGCGATCTCTCGCGCCAACTCCACTGCGGTGTCGAGGAGTTCGGACCTGCGGACCACCTTCCACACCGATCCGTGGGCCAGCAGCTCCCGGGCCGTGGCCGTCCGCGAGGTGTAGTAGAGCGCGCGCATCAGGTGCTGGGGGACGAGCCGGGCCAGATGGGTGGCGGCGCCGAGTGCGCCCCGGTCCAGCTCGGGCAGCCCGAAGGTGGCGTCCTCGCTCGCCACCACCACGTCGGCGTTGCCCACCAGGCCGATCCCGCCGCCCAGGCAGTGCCCCTGCACCGCCGCGACCACCGGCACCTCGCACTCGTACACCGCCGCGAAGGCCTCGTAACAGCCCCGGTTGGCGCCGATGAGCGCGCTGTGGCCGGGGTCGCGCTGCATCTCCTTGATGTCGACCCCGGCGTTGAAGCCGCGCCCCTCGGCGGCCAGGACGACACAGCAGATCCCGGGGTCGCGCCCGGCCGTGCGCACGGCGTCGGCCAGCTCGTACCAGCCGTGCACGGGAAGCGCGTTGACGGGCGGGAAGTCGACGGTGACGAGGGAAATCCCCTTCTCGGGGCCGGTGGTGGAGACACCCATGAGCGGATCAGCTACCTTTCCACCAAACATTTGTTAGGTAGGGAAGGTAGCAGCGGATGGAGCTGGCCGGGAAGGCGGCGGTCGTCACGGGCGGCACCCGGGGCGTCGGCGCGGGCATCGCGCGGGCGTTCCTCGCGGCGGGCGCCGAGGTGGTGGTCTGCGCCCGCAGACCACCGGAGCGGCCGGTCGGAGCGGGGGGCAGGGAGGCCGAGTTCCACCCGCTCGACCTGCGGGAATCTTCCGCCGTACGGGAGTTCTTCGACGCGGTCGCGACGGCGTACGGGCACCTCGACGTGCTTGTCAACAACGCGGGCGGCACGCCCTACCGCCTCCTCGGGGAGTCGCCCGCCGAGCACCACGCGCGCGTGGTGGAGCTCAACCTCACCGCGCCGCTCACCGCCTCGCTCGCCGCGTACCCGCATCTGCGGGCGTCCGGCGGCTCGGTGGTGATGATCGGCAGCGTCAGCGGTACGCGCGCCTCGCCCGGCACCGCCGCGTACGGCGCCGCCAAGGCGGGCCTGGAGAACCTGGCCCGCTCGATGGCGGTGGAGTGGGCGCCCGGGGTGCGGGTCAACACGCTCGTCCTGGGAATGGTCCGCACCGAACTCGCGCATCTGCACTACGGGGACGAGCGGGGCGTCGCGGCCGTCGCCAGGACCGTGCCGCTCGGCCGCCTCGCCGAGCCGGGCGAGGTGGGGGAGGCGGCCGTCTTCCTCGCCTCCGCGCGGGCCGCGTACATCACCGGCGCGTCCCTCCTGGTCCACGGCGGCGGTGAGCGCCCGGCGTTCCTGGACGCGGCCACGGTCAACAAATCACCCGAGGGGCAAGGGAGTTGATATGACGGACATCAGTGCGGGGCGGGTCGTCGTGGTGACCGGGGCGGGGCGGGGGCTCGGCCGTGCGCACGCCCTGGCGTTCGCGGCCGAGGGGGCGAAGGTCGTCGTCAACGACCTCGGCGTCGGCCTCGACGGCGCCCCCGCCCCCGGCAGCCCGGCCGGGCAGGTCGCCGCCGAGATCCGTGCGGCGGGCGGCGAGGCGGTCGCACACGGCGGGGACATCGCGACGGCGAAGGGCGCGGCCTCCCTGGTCGAAGCGGCCCTCGACCGCTTCGGCCGCCTGGACACGCTGGTGAGCAACGCGGGCTTCCTGCGCGACCGGATGCTGGTCAACCTCGACGAGGACGACTGGGACGCGGTCCTGCGGGTCCACCTCAAGGGCCACTTCCTGCCGCTGCGGGAGGCGGCGGCGCACTGGCGCGCCGAGTCCAAGGCGGGCCGCAGGCCGGTGGCCCGGGTCGTCCACACGACCTCGGGGGCGGGCCTGCTCGGCAGTGTGGGCCAGGGGAACTACGCGGCGGCCAAGGCCGGGATCGTCGGCCTCACGCTGGTGGCCTCGGCGGAGCTCGCGCGGTACGGCGTCCAGGTCAACGCGATCGCCCCGGCGGCGCGCACCCGGATGACCGAGCAGGTCTTCACCGGCCTCGCGGCCAAACCCGAGGACGTGTCACCGCTGGTGGTGTGGCTCGGCTCGGCGGCGAGCGAGGGCGTGACGGGCCGGGTCTTCGAGGCGGAGGGGGGCCGTATCACGGTCATGGAGGGCTGGCGCCCGGGCCCGACGGCGGACAAGGGAGCCCGCTGGACCCCGGCGGAGGCGGGCGAGACGGCGCGAAGGCTGCTGGGGGAGGCGGAGGCGCCGGGGGCGGTGTACGGGGCGGGGTGAGGGGGCGGGGAAGCCGCCGGCTGCGGCGGCGCGTCCCGCGCTGGGGCCCTGTCGTCACATTCCCGTCGCCGCGCGTCGGCCGTCGCCCGTCGCCCGTTGCCCGTCGCGCGTCGCGGGGCAGGCGGGAATGTGACGACAGGCCCTACGGCCCCAGCCGTGCCGCCGCCTCGCGCTGGAGCGTGCTGTTGCCGGCGAGGAAGCGGATCACGGTTTCCAGCTCCTCCGTCGTGAACTCCTCGCAGAAGTCCGCCACTTGATGGGACCAGTCCGCGAAGAACCGCTTCAGGCCGTCGATGTTCTCCCGGCGGATCTCGATGAGGACGCGCCGCTTGTCCGTGGGGTGCTTGGCGCGCCGTGCGAACCCCTTGGCCTCCAGGCGGTCGACGAGGCCGGTGACGGAGGCGGGGGCGAGGCCGGTGTGCTGGGAGAGTTCCTTCGCGGTGAGCGGACCGAACCGTTCCAGCAGATCGAGCGTCTTGGTCTCGGAGGCGCCCAGGCCTTGCCTTTCGGCGACCGCGGTGTGGAACATCACCGTGACGCCGCTGTGTTCGCGCGTCACGGAGACAAGATCTTCGACCGCCTTGGCGCGGTCGGCAGCGAGTCTGTGGTCCATGGCGGGAGAGAGTAGCAAGGCATTTAGTTCGCTTAAACGAAAGAATGGCCAAATTCTTTCCATGAGAGCAAAGAGCGGTAGACGCTTCCGTTACGGGCGGGTGCCGTAGGTTAACTCGTGGGAAATTCAACGGAATTGACGTTGACGGCCGCCGCTCTACGCGCGTCATCATGACCGCATGAGAATCCCCCCACGCATCACCACGCTCGGCGGAACAGTCACCCTCGCCGCCACCCTGCTCCTCGGCCCGGCCGCACTTCCGGCCACCGCGGCCACCGCGTCGACGGCGTCCGTCCGGAGCGTCGCCAGCATCTGCTACTCCGCCCTGCCCTCGCAGGCGTACGACACGCTGCGGCTCATCGACAAGGGCGGCCCGTTCCCGTACTCCCAGGACGGCGTCGTCTTCTCCAACCGCGAGCACGTGCTGCCGTCGGAGCCGAGCGGCTACTACCACGAGTACACCGTGAAGACGCCCGGCTCCCCGACGCGCGGCGCCCGCCGCATCGTCACCGGACAGCAGGGCGACGAGGACTACTACACCTCGGACCACTACGCGACGTTCGACCTGGTCGACCACGGCTGCTGAGCAACAGCGGGCGGACCCGGGCGGGCAGGAGCCTCACGAGCCGTTGAGAGCCTGCCTTTGAACCCCCGCCTGCGCCCCGACGCCCGGCACGCACGCTCGACGCACGGCGTCCCAGGACAGGTGGCTCCGCCACATGACCTGGGACGCCGCACGCCGATCGCACGCACCGACCGCCGCTGCGCCCGCCCTCCGGGCGGACGACGGGGGTTCAAAGGCAGGCTCTCAGGCTCCTGCCCATCGCCCTCGACCCCGACGAGTTCCGTACGGTGAACGCCACCGTGCCCGGCAGATAGCGGTCCTGGGACCACTCCAGCGGCAGGCCCGCCGGGTCGGTGGAGCGGCGGCGCTCGCGCAGCAGGCCGTCACCGGCCCGGCAGCCGAGCAGCTCCGCGTCGGCGGCGTCCGCCGGGACCACGTCGATCGTGTGCAGGGCGTCGCTGAACAGCACCCCGTGCGCCTCCAGCTCGTCGGCGTGGGAGGCGAGGCCCGGGTCCATCGCCGCCACCAGCTCACCCACCCGCTCCGGGTAGGTCGTGCGCTCCACCATCACCGGGGACCCGGAGAGCGTACGGACCCGAAGGACCCGGAAGATCCGCTCCCCGACCGGGAGCCGCAGGTGGTAGGCCTCCTCCTCGGTCGCCTCGCCCGGGTCTACCGCGACCGTCCGGCCGCCCGGCTCCTCGCCCTGCGAGCGCGCCCAGCGCGCGAACGACCGCAGCTCCTCGAAGCTCTGGAGCCGCGTCCCGCCCCCGCCGAGCACCACCCGCCGCGCCCCGCGCCGCGAGGTGACCAGCCCGTCGGCCCGCAGCGCGGCGAGCGCCTGGCGGACCGTGCCCCTGGACACACCGTAGGTACGGGCGAGTTCGTCCTCGGCGGGCAGCCGCGCCCCCGACCCGTACTCCCCGGCGGTGATGGCCGCCCGCAGATCGCCGGCCACCTTCCGGTACAGCGGCGCCTTGCCTGCCATCTCTCCCCGTCCCCGTTCCTGTCCCCGTCAACTGCCCGCTAGCGCACGCTGATCAGCGAGCGGAGCAACGTCAGATCAGCCTCCTCCAGACTAGCCAGCACGGTCCGGCCCGCCGCGGGCGCGATGGGTTCCATCGACGGCACCGCGAGCACCGCGCACCCCGCCGCCTCGGCCGACGCCACGCCCGTCACCGTGTCCTCGACGGCCACGCACCGTGAAGGCTCCGCGCCGAGCGCCGCTGCCGCCGCCAGATACGGATCGGGCGCGGGCTTGGTCCGTACGGTGTCCTCCGCCCCGTACACCGCGTCGAAGCGGTGCCCGGCCAGGAAGGCCGCGACCCGGTCGACGACCGCGCGCGGGGACGCCGACACCAGCGCGGTCGGCACCTGGTTGCGGCGCAGCACCGAAAGCAGCCGCAGCGCGCCCGGCCGGGGCTCGGCCCCGTCGGCGAGCCGCGCGGCGAACCCGTCGCCCAACTCGGCCGCAAGGGCGGCCTGTTGAATGCCGAGGGGCTCGTACAGCATCGTGGCGGTGTCCTCGACGGACCGTCCGTACACCGCCGTGCGCCCGGTGCCCACCAGCGCGTACCCGTGCCGGGCCGCGACCCGTTCGACGACCTCGACCCAGGCCCGCTCGGTGTCGACCAGGGTGCCGTCCATGTCGAAGAGCACCGCCCGCAGCCCGCTCACGCCTCCTCACCCGCCGCCGGCACCGGACGCCGCTGCGGCCGTACGGTCACGGCCGCACCGGCGCCGAACGCGCCCGCCGCGTGCGAGGGCAGATCAACCTTCACCTCGGTGCCGTCCGCGAGGCGGACGCGCAGCCGGGTGCTCGCCCCGTGGAAGGAGCTGCCGGTGACGAGGTCGGGGCCGTCCGCCGACACGTCGAGCGCCTCGGGGCGCACCAGGAACGCGGTGGCACCGGCCGCCGGACCGTCCACGGGAAGCGTGACGCCGAGGACCTCCGCCTGCCCGTCCGGGGCGAGGCGCCCCGGGATCCGGTTCATGGTGCCGATGAAGGACGCCACGAAGGCGGTCGCCGGACGGTCGTACAACTCGGCCGGGGTGGCGCACTGCTCCAGCCGCCCGCCGCGCATCACCGCGACCCGGTCGGCCATCGACAGGGCCTCCTCCTGGTCGTGCGTGACGAACACGGTGGTGATCCCGAGCTCCAGCTGGAGCCGCCGGATCTCCTCGCGCAGATTCACCCGCACCTTGGCGTCGAGCGCCGAGAGCGGCTCGTCGAGCAGCAGCAGCCGGGGCCGCAGGGCGAGCGCCCGGGCCAGCGCCACGCGCTGCTGCTGACCGCCGGAGAGCTGGTGCGGAAAGCGCCCGCCGTGGTCGGGCAGACCCACCAGTTCCAGCAACTCGGCGGCGCGCGAACGCCTTTCGGCCGCCGCTACCTTGCGCATCCGCATCCCGAAGGCCACGTTGTCGGCCGCGGTCAGATGCGGGAAGAGGCTGTACGACTGGAAGACCATCCCGGTGTCGCGCCGGTTGGCCGGGACCGGCACGATGTCCTCGCCGTCGAGCAGCACCTGACCGGAGTCGGGCTTCTCGAAGCCCGCGAGGACCCGCAGCGCCGTGGTCTTGCCGCAGCCCGACGGGCCGAGCAGGGCGAGGAGTTCACCGGGTGCGACATCGAGGTCGAGCCCGTCGAGCGCGACGGCGGAGCCGAAGGTGCGGCGCAGCCCCCGGATCCTCAGGGCGGTCCCGGTACGCGCAGGTGCGTCGGTGATCGTCACGCGCCCGCCTCCTTCTTGGTCTTGTCACTGCGGGGGGCACGCGCCGAACGGGCGGCACGCGTACGGAAGACGGCGGTCAGGGCCAGCAGCAGTACCCAGGTCAGCACCAGACTGAGCAGCGATACGGCCACGGACAGCTGGGCGTCGGAGCCGGACGCCTGCACGATCCACACCGCGAACGGCCGGAACCCGAGCAGCTGCGCCACCGTGAACTCGCCGAGCACCAGCGCGAGCGCCAGGAACGAGGCGTTGAGCAGCGCGGTGCGCAGATTGGGCAGGACGACCGAGACGATCGCCCGGGGCCAGGAGGCGCCCAGGTCGCGGGCGGCCTCGACGAGCGTACGGACGTCGACGGCCCGCAGCCCCGCCTCCAGCGAGCGGTAGACGAACGGCAGCGCCATCACCACGTACGCGAGGACCAGCACGATCGGGAAGTCCGGGTCCTGCACGGCGACGAACGTCTCGTACAGCGGAGTGCTGGCGAGGTGGTCGGGCCCCCACTTCAGCACGGTCCCGATCCCGGCGACCAGCGCGACCGGCGGCACCACCAGCGGCAGTGTGCAGACCACTTCGAGCACCGCCCGCAGCCGCCCCGAGCCCGAGATCCGCACCGCGAGCGCGGCCGGGAGCGTCAGAAGCAGCGCGAGGGCGACCGTGGTGAGCCCGAGGCCGAGGGAGAGCAGCAGGGCGGTGCTGAAGCCGTCGGCGGAGAAGATCTGCGTGTACGAATCAAGGGTGAACCCCTGACCGGGCACATCCACCGTGAAGACAAGAGCCGCGATCAGCGGAACCAGGAAGTAGAGCCCGGCGGCGCCGAGGACGACACCGCGCCACGGGCGCATCCCGGCCGGGATCAGGCGAGCCATCGGGCGCTCCTTCGCTGCAGCGGCAGATGGACGGCCATGACGAGCGCCGCGACCAGGACCATGTCGAGGCTGAGGGCGAGCGCGACGTTCTCCTGGCCGATCAGGACGTTGCCGGAGAGCGCGTCCGCGATCTGGAGCGTCACCAGCGGCACCGAGCTGCCGACCATCGCGGCGGCCGTGGCGTACGCGGCGAAGGCGCTGCCGAAGAGCAGCACGAACCCGCCGAGCAGGGTCGGCAGCAGCACCGGGATGCCCACGTGCCGCCAGTACTGCCAGGCGCCGGCACCGGAGTTGAGCGCGGCCTCGCGCCACTGCGGCCGCAGCCCGTCGAGGGCGGGAGCGACGGTGAGAACCATCAACGGCACCAGAAAGTACAGATAAGTAAGGGTGAGACCCCAGAAGCTGTAGAGGCTCCACCCGTGCCGGCCGAGGCCGAGGCGGGTGGTGAGCACCCCGGCGTTGCCGAGGGTCGCGACGAAGGCGAACGCCAGCGGCACACCGCCGAAGTTGGCGAGCACGCCGGACGCGGTGAGCACGGCCTCGCGCAGAGCCCGGCCGCGCGAGGTGACGACGGCCTGGGCGAGCAGCAGCCCGAGCACCGAGCCGATGGCCGCGGTGACGGCGGCCAGCTTGAGGCTGCCGAGGAGCGCGGTGCGGTAGGCGCCGTGCAGGGACTGGTCGAGGTTGCCGAGCCCGTACGAGCCGCTGACGGTGAGCGCGCCGTTGAACATGGCGACGGCGGGGAGCCCGAAGGCGAGGGCCACGAAGGCCAGCAGGGGCAGGGCGGCGAGCCAGGACCCGGGGGCCCTGAGGCCCCGCCGCCGGGGACGGCGCACGTCGGTCGCGGCGCCGGCCCCCGACGAGGAGGAGGTGATGAGTGACGAGGTCATGGATCAGGTCAGCCCGAGATCGCCTTGGCCCAGCCCGCGGCGAGGACCTGCTTGGCCTTGGCGCTCTGCGCCTCGGACGGGAACTTCGGGGTGCCCGCGACCTTGGGCAGCGCGGCCGCGGCGGCCTTGTCGAGCGAGCCGTCCTGCTCCATGGCGGTCATGAGCGCGGGACGGGCGTGCCCCTTCAGCCACAGGTTCTGCCCCTCGGCGGAGTACAGGTACTCCTGCCACAGCCGGGCGGCGGCGGGGTGCGGCGCATCCTTGTTGACGGCCTGGGAGTAATACTGCGCGTAAACGCCGTCCCCCGGCACAGCGACCTTCCAGTCCAGCCCCTTGCTCCTGAACTCCTCCCCGTACCCGGCGTTGAGATAGTCCCAGTCGATACTGATCGGGGTCTCACCCTTCTCGACGGTGGCCGGGGTGGACTCGACGGGGTTGTAGTTCCCGTTCTTCTTGAGCTTGCCGAAGAAGTCGAGACCGGGCTGGATGTCGTCGAAGGACCCGCCGGAGGCGAGGGCGGCGGCATAGACACCGGCGAAGGCCGAACCCGACTTGGTCGGGTTGCCGTTGAGCGCGACCTGCCCCTTGTACTGCGGCTTCAGCAGATCGGCGAAGGTCTGCGGGCACTCCTTGACGCGCTTGGCGTCACAGCCGATGGAGACGTAGCCGCCGTAGTCGTTGAACCAGCGGGCCTGCGCGTCCTTCTGCCCCTCGGCGATCTTGTCGTACGCGGTCACCTTGTACGGGGCGGTCAGCCCCTGCTGGGCCGCGGCCTGCGCGAACGAGGCACCGAGGTCGAGCACGTCCGGGGCGCGGTCCTGGCCCTTGCGGGTCCTGACGGCGTTGATCTCGTCCTGGCTGGTCCCGTCCGGGTTCTCGACGGCGACCTTGATCCCGTACTTCTTCTGGAACCCGTCGATGAGGGCCCCGTAGTTGGCCCAGTCGCGGGGGATGGCGATGGCGTTGAGCGTGCCTTCCTTCTTGGCGGCGGCGATGAGGGCGTCCATCCCACCGGCCTCGGCGGCGGACCCGGCGGCCGCGACGGAAACCCCGCCGCCCTTCCCGCCCGAGTCGACGTTCTTGGCATCGCTCTTCGCGCCACAGGCGACAAGGGCGAACGCGGACGCGGTGAGCGCGAGAGCGATACCGGTGGTGCGGATACGGGGGGCGGTCGTCACGAGGGCTCCATGAGGGGCGAGGTTGTACAGCCAACTGTTGTACAGACAACTCCTTCATTACGGGGGTGGGGTGTGACGCGGTGGTGAACGTGGGGCGTCGGGGAGGGCGGGTAGGGGCGAATTTCGGCCGGGCCGGTGGGTGATGGCTGATTTACGGGTTCACCTGCGGGTGGGTGGCCGGTTGCATTCGGCTGCGGGCCCGGTGGGGGCTGGTCGCGCAGTCCCCCGCGCCCCTCCTTGGCCCGGCGTTCGTCTGCGGGTCGGTTGTGGTTGCTCGCGCAGTTCCCCGCGCCCCTTTGGGCCCGGGGCTTGTCTGCGGGCCGGCTGTGGTTGCTCGCGCAGTTCCCCGCGCCCCTAAAGGCAGGCAGAGGGGGGCCCGGCCACGTTTCAGCCCCTCCGGCGTGCGAGGAACGAGCGTCCGCACATCCAGGCCCTCCGGCGTTGGAGGAGCGGGGGCGGGGAGCGAAGCTCCCGCCCTTCAGGGGCGCGGGGAACTGCGCGACCAGCCCAAGACGGCCCGCAGACGAACGGAGACCCGGGGCGGAGCCCAGGTAACCCACCCACCCCCGCGCCGGGATCCGGGGCGGAGCCCCGAAGCGGGGGTCCGGGGGCGTAGCCCTCGGGAAACGAGCCTCAACCCCCACCCACCCCCCCGGTGGGGGCTACGTGTCGCAGGTCAGTACCGCCCCGCACACCCCGCACCGCACCCGCACCCTCCCCCGAACCCCCACCCGATTCCGCTGCCCACACGTCGGGCACGAGAAGCACACCCGCAGCGAGGACCCCTCCCCCTCGAAGGAGTACGGCGCCCCCGCCGACCCCCGCGCACCCCGCCGGTCCCGCGCGTACCGCCGGCGCCCCGCCCACCCCGCCGCCACCAGCGGCGGCTGCTGCTCGTCGAGCCGGGCGCGGGCGAGCCCGGCCCGGTACGCGGGGTACGCCTGCGGGCTGGTGAACCACGGCGACGGGTCCTCGCCGAACACCGCCGCCCGCTTCGCCAGTACGTAACCGAACTCCTCCGGCGTCAGGTACCCCAGCTTCTGGCTGGACACCCCGTCCTCCCGGAAAGCGTCGAGCAGCAGCCACCCCGCCCCCAGATACGTGGTCGCCGTGTCCGTGAGGATTTCGTTGTCCCGCGTCCCCGGGAACTCCAGCCCGAGCCGGTGCAGCAGCACATGCGTGATCTCGTGTGCGAGGGCCGCCCCGATGTCCCGCCGGTGGCGCCGGAAGCGGTCGTTGAGCTCGATGAAGTACTCGGGCCCCGCGGCCAGTTCGACCGATGCCGCGTGCCGCATCTCGCGGAACCCGACGATCATCCGGGCCTCCGGCAGATGGAGGTGCTGGACCAGCGACCGGGCCACCCGCTGGGCGCCCAGATGGAGGTCGTCGTGGTCGGCGAAGGCCACGTCGGCGGGGAGGACGCTCGTCGCGTACCCCTGGATCCCGTCGGACGACAGCCGCCGGTACAGCGCGGTGATCGCCGCCCGCACGGTCTCGATGTGCGGATACCCGTGGACGACCGGACTGGAGCCGTGACCGGCCCCGGACCCGGCCGCGTTCGTATGGGCCACGCTGTCACCCCCGTACGACGGTGAGCCGGCCTCCACTGTACGAGGGATCCGCGGCACCCCGCCTTCGTACACATGGCCGGAAAGTCATCCTTGTTGGGCGCCCGGGGGGCTCCGATAATCCACAACACGCGCATTGACGCGCCCATGTCATCCCAGTGGCGCGCCGGGGCGCGGAGACGTTCACTCCCCACGCTCAACCCCCCACGAAAGGCAGTCCCTTGAAGAACACCCTCGTGCGTGCGCTCAAGAGATGCATAGCCGTCGCGGCGGTCACCCTCGCCGCGTTCACCCTCCAGCCCGCCACGGGAGCCTCCGCGTCCCCGGCGCCCGTGGTCGGCGGAACCCGGGCCGCCCAGGGCGAGTTCCCGTTCATGGTCCGCCTCTCCATGGGCTGCGGCGGCGCCTTCTACACCCAGCAGATCGTCCTCACCGCCGCCCACTGCGTGGACGGCTCCGGCACCAACACCTCCATCACCGCGACCGCGGGCGTCGTCGACCTCCAGAGCGGCAGCGCCGTCAAGGTGAAGTCGACCAAGGTGCTCCAGGCGCCCGGCTACAACGGCAAGGGCAAGGACTGGGCGCTGATCAAGCTCGCCAAGCCGGTCAACCAGCCCACCCTCAAGATCGCCACCACCACCGCGTTCAACAACGGCACCTTCACCATCGCCGGCTGGGGCGCCCGCAGTGAGGGCGGCGGCCAGCAGCGCTACCTCTACAAGGCGACGGTCCCGTTCGTCTCCGACGCGCAGTGCCAGCAGGCGTACGGCAGCGACCTCGTCCCGAGTGACGAGATCTGCGCGGGCTACGTCCAGCAGGGCGGCGTCGACACCTGCCAGGGCGACTCCGGCGGCCCCATGTTCCGCAAGGACAACAACGACGCCTGGATCCAGGTCGGCATCGTGAGCTGGGGCCAGGGCTGCGCCGAGCCCGGCTACCCGGGCGTCTACAGCGAGGTCTCGACCTTCGCCGCCGACATCGCGAAGGCCGCGGCCACCCTCTAGCGCTCCGCTCGCACCGCACGGCTCCTCCCGGCCGGGCGCCCCGAATGTGCGGGCGTCCGGCCCAATCCGGCCATATGTGAACATGCCGATCACGGTGTCCTCGACGATGTCTTCGACGGCCCCCTCCGCCCTGGAGGCGGTGGACCGGCACGACCCGGACGTCCTGCTCCTCGACATTGGCCCGGGGGCTGCCTGCGGTCCCGGTGGGGGCTGGTCGCGCAGTTCCCCGCGCCCCTTCTCCGCCCGGTATCCGTCTGCGGGTTGTGTGTGGCCGAGCGCGCAGTTCCCCGCGCCCCGGTAGGCGACCCCGGACCGGGGTGAGTTCTCGGGGTGCGGCTCCGCCGCGTGGGCGCGGCCGGCCGCGCACAACCCGCAGTCGAACACTTAGTCCAACACCCCCCTCCCCTTTGTCCATGGGCGTACCCACACCTCCCGGCCCATCGTGACCTGGCACGAGACCCCGTCACGAGGAGGAAGCCGGCGTGAACGCTGAAGTACGCGGACCGAAGCGGAGGACGGTGGTGGCGGCCACCGCGCTGGCCGGGGCCGGGGTCGCGCTGGGGGCGCCCGGGACCGCGCTCGCCGCCGGGGAGAGCGCCATCCGCTCGCGCGACCTGGAGGTGCTGGTCGACGCCGCGTTCCCGCGCATCGTCTCGTACACCGACCGCGCGACCGGCGCGAAGCTGTACGGGCAGCAGGAGCCGGTCGCGAGCGTGCTGGTCGACGGGGTCGCCCACACGCCGCGGGTCACCGCGCGGACGGGCCGGGACCGGGCCGCGTACACGCTCGCCTTCGACGGCGGCACCGAGATCGGCGTGGAGATCCGTGTCGAGGGGCACCGCGTCGACTGGCGGGTGACCCGGATCGACGACACCGCGGCCCTGCGCGTGGGAACCCTCCAGATCCCCGGCCTCGCCCTGCTCTCCGTGCGCAGCGACCAGCCGGGCGCGGCGCTGCTCGCCGCCCGGATCCAGCTGGACAAGGCGAAGAGCGGAGACACGCTCGTCCGGGTCGCCGCGGACACCGCCCCGGACGCGGCGCCGGTCGGCTGTGCGTACGCGGTGGTCGCGCACGACGGGCTCGGCGGGGCCGTCGAGACCAACACCGTCTACGACAAGCCCGACAGCGCGGCCGGAACCACCTGGGAGAACGGGCGGCTGTGGCGCCAGACCCTCAAGCGCGACGGATACGTCGAGGCGCGGCTCGTCCCCGGCCAGTGGACGCACCGGGCCGCCACCGCCGCCGTGCGGGACACCGAGCCGCTGCCGTACGCCACCGTGATCGTCACCGGTGACCGCGACGGAGACGGCACCGTCGACTGGCAGGACGCGGCCATCGCGTTCCGCGACATCATGGTCAGCCCGCTCGGCGCCGACGAACAGCATCTGCGGGTCGTCCCGCACATCCCGTTCAACTTCGCCTCGCAGGCGACCAACTCGTTCCTGGCCACCCTCGACAACGTCAAGCGGATCTCGCTCGCCACCGACGGCCTGCGCCAGTACACACTGCTCAAGGGCTACCAGTCCGAGGGCCACGACTCGGCCCACCCCGACTACGCGGGCAACTACAACGAGCGCGCGGGCGGCATCGAGGACCTCAACCACCTGGTCCGCGAAGGGAAGAAGTGGAACAGCGACTTCGCCGTCCACGTCAACGCCACCGAGTCCTACCCCGTCGCCCACGCCTTCTCCGAGACGCTCGTCGACAAGGCGAACGAGCAGTGGGACTGGCTCGACCAGTCGTACCGCATCGACCAGCGCCGCGACCTGGTCTCCGGTGACATCGCGCGGCGGTTCGCCGCGCTGCGCCGCGACGCGGACCCGGCGCTGGGCGCCGTCTACATCGATGTGTTCCGCGAGTCGGGCTGGACCTCCGACCGCCTCCAGCGCGCCCTGCGCGACCAGGGCTGGCTGGTCACCTCCGAGTGGGGCCACGGCCTGGAGCGCTCCTCGCTCTGGTCGCACTGGGCCAACGAGACCGACTACGGCGGCGACACCTCGCGCGGTATCAACTCCCGGCTGATCCGCTTCATCAGGAACCACCAGAAGGACGTCTTCGCCGACAAGTGGCCGACGCTGCTCGGCCATGCCCGTATGGGCAACTTCGAGGGGTGGGTCGGAAAGACCGACTGGACGGCGTTCTACGAGCTGATCTGGACACGGACGCTGCCCGCCAAGTACCTCCAGGCGTATCCGATCCGGCGCTGGGACGAGCACGAGATCACCTTCTTCGGACCCGGAGCCACCTCGGTCTCCGACGCCGACGGCACCCGCCGGATCACCACGGACGCGCGCGTGGTGTACGACGGCGGCGCCTATCTGCTGCCCTGGGAGCCCCGCCGCGCGGCCGACCCGGCCAAGCTCTACCACTACAACCCGGCCGGTGGCACGACCAGTTGGCGGCTGCCGCGCGGCTGGTCCGGGGCCCGCACGGTGGCCCTGTACCGGCTCACCGACCAGGGCCGGGCGTACGAGCGCGAGCTGCCGGTCCGCTCCGGCACGGTCACCATCGAGGGCGCGGCGGCCGGGCAGCCCTATGTCGTCCTGCGCGAGCGCGCCCGGAACCGGGACCCGCGCTGGGGCCAGGGCACCGGGCTGTACGACCCCGGCTTCCACTCCGGCTCCCTGAAGGGCTGGACGGTCAGCGGCCCCGCGTCCGTACGCCGCAGCGCACTCGGTGACTACGAGCTGGTGTTCGGCGCGGGCGCGGCGGCCTCGGCCGGACAGCGCCTGACCCGCCTCGCGCCCGGTACGTACGCCGCGTCCGTGCAGGTCGAGGTGGGCGAGCGGGCGGGGGAGCGGCGCGTCGCGGCCCTGGAGGTGCGCACCGCCGACGGTGTGACCGCGCGCAACTGGACGGCGACCTCCACGGCGGGCAACTACGTCGCCGCCGACCGCAAGCACGGCACCCGCTTCCAGCGGATGTTCACCCACTTCACGGTCCCCGAGGGCGGCGGCCCCGTCGAGCTGGCCCTGTGCGCGGAGGCGGGGGAGGCCCGGGTGCGGTTCGACAACGTACGGGTCGTGGCGGCCCGGCCCACCGCCAAGGAGGGCGCGCTGGTCTACGAGGACTTCGAGAACGTGCCGCAGGGCTGGGGCGTCTTCGTCAAGGGCGACGCGGGCGGCGCCACCGACCCCCGCACCCACCTCGCGCAGCGGCACGCCCCGTACACCCAGCGAGGCTGGAACGGGAAGGCGGTCGACGACGTGATCGACGGCGGCCAGTCGCTGAAGTCGCGCGGCGAGAACGACGGCCTGGTCTACCGGACCGTGCCCTTCACCGTCCGGTTCCTCCCCAGTAAGCGCTACCGCGTCGGCTTCCGATATGAGAGCGAGAAGGCCGGCCAGTACGCGTGGATCACGGCCGTCGACGAGGGCGCGGGGACGCGCGAGCTGAGCCGCGAGGTGTTCGGGACGGCGACCGGGCCGACCGCGTACGTCCACGAGTTCACGGCCCCCGCGACCGGCGAGGCGTGGGTCGGGCTGCGCAAGACCGGTGACGACGGCACGGCGGAGTTCACACTGGACGCGTTCGAGGTGACGGAGCTGTAGGAGCGGCCGCCCCGCCCCGTGAGCGGGCGGGGCGGGCGTTGCCCACGCGCTCAGTTGAAGGAAATGTTCTGTACCGTGTTGCCCGTGGTCTGCTCCCAGGCCGTGATGTTGCACTGCACGGCGGCACAGTCCACGTTGATCTCCTGGCCCGTGGACCAGTCCTTGGCGGTGAAGGCCTTCTTGACGTCGAGCGACACCGATATCGCGCCGTCGGCGTCGGCGGTGAGGTACGTGACGTCGCTGGAACAGACGGTGGCGGAGGCGCACTCGCCCACGTTCACGGCGGCGCCGGGCGTGTAGCCGGAACCGGTGACCGAGACCGTCTGGCCGTCGGAGAGGCCGCTGCTCGGCGTGACCGAGATCGCGGTCGCGGCGGACGCGGGAGTGGCGAGCAGCACGGTCGCTGCCACGGCGGCTCCGGAGGCGGCCAACCTGGCGATGCGGGATCGGGTGATGAGATCCTTCATGTCAACCTCACCGTGTGCGTCGGGAAAGGGAATGCGCTTTCTTCGCGCGCTTCGAGGCTAGTGGAACGTCACTTCCGGACCCGTTGAGTCCTCAACCTCAAGTTCCCACACCCACACCACGTTGGCTTGATCCCGCAGCACCGCTCCGGGGACGTACAGGGACTGCTGTGGTCCGGTGGACCAGTAGCGTCCGAGACTGAAGCCGTTCACCCAGACGAAACCCCGGACCAGGCCGTGGAGTTCGAGACGGGCGTGCCCCGGAACCGGGGCGTCGAAGGTGCCTCGAAACAGCCCCCGGCCCCCCTCCGCGGTTGAACGGAACGGGAGCCGCCGCACCCGCTCGGGGTCCTCGAACGCGTCGAGCCGCAGCCCGCGTGCGCGTACGCCGTGCAGGAACTGCCGTTCGTGCAGCACCCCGACGGTGATCCCCTTGTGTTCGGCGAGCGTCGGCCCGTAGTTGACGCGCCCCAGCGACTCCACCCACAGCTCGACCACGGCGGGCCCCGCCACCGGCTCCGGCAGCACCGCGTCGTCCTCGGTGAGCACCCCGGCCCGCACCCCGTCGACGTATACGACCGCCCGGTCCCGCAGCCCGAGCACCCGCAGCGGATACGGCTGCCGGGGCCCGGGCACCTCGAACCGGTAGCGCACCACACCCCGGTCCACGTCCAGCTCCTCGAACGTCGGCGGCGTCCCGTACACCCCCTCCGCCGACCCCAGCGCCTCCAGTACGTCCTCGGCCGCCACCCACTCCGTCAGCGGCACGGTGACCGGGGCGCCCAACACCGGTGGGGCGGGCGGGAGTTCCGGGAGCGGCCGCTGCGCGTACTCGGCGAGCACCTCGCGGAACGCCCAGAACTTCGGCGTCGGGCGGCCGTACTCGTCGATGGGCGCGTCGTAGTCGTACGACGTGACGTCCGGCCGCAGCGTGCCCAGATGCGCCTCGCCGTCCCGGTTGGCGCCCGCCCACCCGGCGAAGCTGGTGCCGCCGTGCGCCATGTAGAGGTTGACGGAGGCGCCGCACTCCAGGATCTCCCGCAGCGCCCCGGCCGCCTCGCGCGCGTCCCGCACCACCGGCTCCGCGCCCCAGTGCTCGAACCAGCCGCACCAGAACTCCATGCACATCAGCGGCCCCTCGGGGCGGTGGCGGCGCAGCACCCCGAAGGCTTCGAGGGCGCCCGAGCCGAAGTTCGCGGTGGCGAGCACACCCGGAAGGGAGCCGCCGGTCAGCATGTGGTCCTCGGGGCCGTCGGAGGTGCACAGCGGGACGGTCACGCCCAGTTCGGCAAGGAGGTCCGCGAGCGCCCGCAGATACACCCGGTCCGAGCCGTAGCTGCCGTACTCGTTCTCCACCTGCACCATGACCACCGGGCCGCCCCGGTCGGCCTGGCGCGCCGCGACCTGCGGCAGCAGCGCCCGGAACCAGCGCTCCACGTGCCGCAGATACTCCGGGTCCCGGGTGCGCACCCGCCGCCCGAGCGTGCCCGTCAGCCAGTGCGGAAGCCCGCCGTTCTCCCACTCGGCGCAGATGTACGGGCCGGGGCGCACGATCGCCCACAGCCCGGCGGCGTGCGCGGCGTCCAGGAAGCGGCCCAGCGCGTCCGGGTCCCGGTAGCGGCCCGGGGCCGGCTCGTGCAGGTTCCACGGCACGTACGTCTCGACGCAGTTCAGCCCCATCGCCCGCAGCATCGCGAGCCGGTGGCCCCACTGGGACTCGTGCACCCGGAAGTAGTGCAGCGCCCCCGAGAGCAGCCGCACCGGCCGCCCGTCCAGCAGAAAGTCCTCGTCACCCACGGTGAAGTCAGCCACTGGCCCCGCCCGTCTCTCGATCTCCCGGGGTCAGCCTCGCCCCTGGCGCGGGCGCCGGTCCATGGACAAAGATCGGCGCTGATTGGACGCAAAGGGGGACGGGAGGCGGTGGAACCGGTATGTACCACACCTGGATGCGCTATTTCACGCCGAGCCCGGTCCACCACCGGCTCGGCCTGGTCTGCCTGGGCGTCGGGATGCAGCACGGCGCGCTGCCCACCGTCGGGCCGCGCACCCTGGACCACCACGTCGCCGTGGTGATCGGCGCGGGCGGCGGCTGGTTCCGGGGCGCGGACGGGGAGCGCCTCACCGTGACCGCGCCCGCGCTGATCTGGCTCACCCCGGGCGTGCCGCACCACTACGGGCCCGACCCGGCCACCGGCTGGGACGAGTCGTTCGTCGACTTCACCGGGCCCGCGACCGCCACGTACACCGAGCTCGGCTACATCGAACCCGAGCGGCCCGTCGTGCCGCTCGCCGACACCGCGGGCGCCCGGGCCGCCGTCGGCCGGATCGCACGGGCGGCCCGCCGGGGCAACCCGCTCCTGGAGGTCGAGACGGGCGCCGCCGTCCACGAACTCCTCGTCGCCCTGCGCCGTGCCCGCGCCGATCTCGCGCCCGACGGCGACCCCGTCCTGCAGGCGCTCGCGCGCGACGCCTTCCAGCCGCTGTCGGTGGCTGAGCACGCCGCCCGGCACGGTATGACCCCCGCCGAGCTGCGCACGGCGGTGCGCCGGGGCGCGGGGTGCAGCCCCAAGGACTACCTCCTGGGCATCCGGCTCGGCCGCGCCAAGGAACTGCTCGCCGCCACCGAGCTGCCGGTCGCCGCCGTGGCCCGCCGGGTGGGCTACGACGACCCCGCGTACTTCTCACGCCTGTTCACCCGGCGTGTCGGCACCGCGCCGGTCCGCTTCCGCGAGCAGCAGAGCCGGTCCGTCCCCGGCGGCTGGAGCAGCAGGATCCCGGATCCTGAACACCCTCCGACGATCCCGGGCCCGGCCACGTAAGCTCGACGACCATGACCACGATCGACCCCTCCGTGCAGGCGGAGCTCGCCCGGCTCCGGGACAGCATCGACAACATCGACGCGGCCGTCGTCCATATGCTCGCCGAGCGCTTCAAGTGCACCCAGCAGGTCGGCCACCTCAAGGCCGAGCACAAGCTGCCGCCGGCCGACCCGGCCCGCGAGGCCGAGCAGATCGACCGGCTGCGCCGCCTGGCGGAGAACGCCAAGCTGGACCCGGCCTTCGCCGAGAAGCTCCTGACCTTCATCATCGCGGAGGTGATCAGGCACCACGAGACGATCGCCAAGTCGTCGTGACGGGGGCCTGTGGCATCGAAGCGGGAGAGCGGCGCCCGCGACGCGGCCGACCCGGGTGCCCGCACCACGGGCCCGCACCGCGTCCGGGGCACCATCCCGCCGCCGCGCGCCCGGGCGCCCTGCGCTGAGAGCGCAACGCATTCCCCGTGTGCGGACCGGGGCGCATCGGGCAGCATGGCCTCCATGTCCGTACTGACGCGCGACGAAGCGCAGACCCGTGCCCGGCTCCTCGACGTCCAGCGGTACGAGATCGAGCTCGATCTCACCACCGGCGAGGAGACCTTCGACTCCCAGACCGTCATCCACTTCACCGCACGCGCGGCCGGGGACACGTTCGTCGAGGTCAAGCCCGCCACCCTGCGCTCGGTCAGCCTCGACGGACAGCCACTGGACCCCGCCGCACTGGTCGGGAACCGCCTCGCGCTCACCGGTCTCGCCGAAGGCCCGCACGAGCTGCGCGTCGAGGCGGAGATGACGTACTCGCACACCGGCGAGGGGCTGCACCGCTTCACCGACCCGGTCGACGGCGAGACCTACACGTACACCCAGCTCTTCATGGAGGACGTGCAGCGCGTCTTCGCCGCCTTCGACCAGCCCGACCTGAAGGCCGCCTTCGACCTCACGGTCACCGCGCCCGCAGGCTGGACCGTGCTGGCCAACGGCATCACCGAGCAGCAGGGCGACGGCCGCTGGAAGGCCGCCACCACCCCGCTGCTCTCCACCTACTTCGTGGCGCTCGCCGCCGGCCCCTGGCACTCGGTGACCACCGAGCACGCGGGCCTGCCCTTCGGCCTGCACTGCCGCCGCTCGCTCGCGCCGTACCTGGACGCCGACGCCGAGGAACTCTTCGAGATCACCCGGCAGTGCTTCGACCGCTACCACGAGAAGTTCGACGAGCCGTACCCGTTCGACTCGTACGACCAGGCCTTCGTGCCCGAGTTCAACGCGGGCGCGATGGAGAACCCGGGCCTGGTCACCTTCCGCGACGAGTTCATCTACCGCTCCGCCGTCACCGACACCGAGCGCCAGACCCGCGCCATGGTCGTCGCGCACGAGATGGCCCACATGTGGTTCGGCGACCTGGTCACCCTGCGCTGGTGGGACGACATCTGGCTGAACGAGTCGTTCGCCGAGTACATGGGCTACCAGACCCTCACCGAGGCCACCCGCTTCACCGACACCTGGGTGGACTTCGGGATCGTCCGCAAGGCCTGGGGGTACGACGCCGACCAGCGGCCCTCCACCCACCCCGTCGCCCCCGACCCGGCCGCCGTGCCCGACACCGCCTCCGCGATGCTCAACTTCGACGGCATCTCCTACGCCAAGGGCGCGTCCGCACTGCGCCAGCTGGTGACCTGGCTGGGCGAGAAGGACTTCCTCGCGGGCATCAACACCCACTTCAAGCGGCACAAGTTCGGCAACGCCACGCTCGCCGACTTCATCGACAACCTCGCCTCCGCCACCGACCGCGATGTGCACGCCTGGGCCGACAAGTGGCTGCGCACCACCGGCGTGGACACGCTGACGTCGGTGGTCGGGGAGGACGGCGGCTCCTGGACGCTCGCCGTCGAGCAGGACGGGGACCGGCCGCACCGGATCGCCGTCGGCGCGTACGACACCGACCCGGCGCGCCCCGGGCAGCTGGTGCTGCGCGAGCGCTTCGAGACCGACGTGCCCGGCGCCGAGCCGGTGACCCGCACCGGCGCGCGCCCCGCGCTCGTGCTCCTCAACGACGGCGACTTCAGCTACGCCAAGGTGCGCCTGGACGCCGAGTCGTGGCAGACGGCCCTGCGCTCCCTCTCCGGACTGCCCGACCCTTCTCCAAGCTCTCAACTGCGTTCGAGCAGGGGAGGCCCCATTGCCCGAGCCGTCGTCTGGAACGCCGCCCGCGACATGGTCCGCGACGGCCAGCTCCCGCCCGCCGCCTACCTGGAGGCGGCCCGCGCCCACCTCCCGCACGAGTCGGACCTGGCCATCGTGCAGGGCGTCCTCACCTTCGCCCGCGGCCAGGTGGCCGACCGCTATCTCGCGGACGGCGCGCGCCCCGCCGCGCTCGCGCTCCTCGGCGAGCTGACCCGGGACCTGATCCGGCGCACCGAGGACGGCGACAACCCGGGTCTGCGCCTCACCGCCGTCCGCCACTTCATCGACTGCGCCGCCCAGCCCCACACCATCCAGGAGTGGCTGGCCGACGGAAGCGTCCCCGGCGGCCCCGAGCTCGACCCGGAGCTGCGCTGGCGCGTCCTGTACCGGCTCGCGGTGCTGGGGGCGACCTCCGGGGCGGAGATCGCCGCCGAGCTGGCGCGCGACCCCAGCGCGACGGGCGAGGAGGGCGCGGCCCGCTGCCGCGCCGCGCTCCCGGACGCGCCCGCGAAGGCGGCCGCGTGGGCCGCGATGTTCGAGGGCGACGCGCTCTCCAACTACCTGTTCACGGCGACCGCCCAGGGCTTCTGGCAGCCCGAACAGGCCGACCTCGTACGGGAGTACGTGACGCGCTTCTACGTCGACGCGGTCCCGCTGGCCGCCCGGCGCGGCCCCGCGATCGCGGAGGCGGCGGGCCGCTACGCCTTCCCGGACTTCGCGGTCGACGCGGAGACGGTGGCCCTGGGCGAGGAGTGCCTGTCCCGCGACGACCTCCTCCCGGCCCTGCGGCGCAAGCTGACCGACCAGGTCGACGACCTGCGCAGGGCGCTGGCGGTACGGAACGCCTGACCCGGGCCGCCGCACGACGGCCCCGGAGGTGGCGTGCTCATACCAGCGCGCCACCCACCAACACCCCGCCTCCGGGGGCCAGTACCACTTTCGGGTTGAGATCGTTGTGCAGGGCAGCCTCACCGCGCCGGAACGCTCCACGCTGGTGAGGCCGTCGTTCGCGCACCCGAAGGACTCCCCCCATGCACACCCCGCCCCTCGCCGGCGGCCCCACCGGCCCCGCCGCCCTGCACCCCCTCCTCGGCGTCGTCCTGGACGCGCTGCGCGAGGGCGCGGTGGCCCGGGGCGGGCCGCTGCCGGGCGGCGGGCCGGAGGCGGTGGCCGTGCGGGTCGGGGCCGCGGTCGGGGAGGCGTTCCCATCACGGGGCACCAGTGCCGAGGAAGCGCTGACCACGCTGGTCCGGGCACTCGCGGAAGGCGCGGCCGACCCCGCCGACCCCCGCTGCGCCGCCCATCTGCACACCCCGCCGCTGGCCCTCGCCGCAGCCGCCGACCTCGCCGCCTCCGCCCTCAACCCGTCGCTGGACTCCTGGGACCAGGCCCCCGCCGCCGCCGGGCTCGAAGCCCTCGTCACCCGGGCGCTGGCCGCCGAGTTCTGGCCCGGCGGCGACGCGCTGGTCACCAGCGGCGGCACCGAGTCCAACCAGCTCGCCCTCCTGCTCGCCCGCGAACGGCACGGCTCCGTCCAGGTCGTCCAGGGCGCCAACGCCCACCACTCCATCTCCCGCGCCGCCTGGCTCCTGGGCCTCCCCGAGCCGGTCACCGTCCCCGCCCCCTCCGGCACCCTCGACCTCGCCGCGCTCGACGACGCCCTCACCGACCCGCACCACCACCAGGTCCTGGTCACCGCCACCGCGGGCACCACCGACACGGGCGCCGTCGACCCGCTCCCCGAGATCGCCGCCCTGTGCACCCGGCACGGCGCCGAGCTGCACGTCGACGCCGCGTACGGCGGCCCGCTGATCTTCAGCGACACCCACCGCACCAAGCTGCGCGGCCTCGAACACGCCCACTCCGTCACGCTCGACCTGCACAAACTCGGCTGGCAGCCGGTCGCCGCCGGGCTGCTCGCGGTCCCCGACCCGGCCCGCCTCGCCCCGCTCGCGCACACCGCCGACTACCTCAACGCCGATGACGACACCGAAGCGGGCCTGCCCGACCTCCTCGGCCGCTCCCTGCGCACCACCCGCAGACCGGACGTACTGAAGATCGCCGTCACGCTCCGCGCCCTCGGCCGCACCGGCCTCGCCGAGCTCGTCGACCGCACGCTCGCCCTCGCGTTGACCTTCGCGGACCTCGTCGAGGAACACCCCCGTCTCGACCTGTACGAGCGCCCCACGATCTCCACCGTCCTGTTCCGCCCGACGGGCGCCACCGACGACGAGGTCGCCGGGATCCGCCGCGCCCTGCTCACCGAAGGCCGGGCCGTCCTCGGCAGGGCCCGCGCCGGCGGGCGCCTCTGGCTCAAGGCCACCCTGCTCAACCCCCACACCACCACCGGCGACCTGGCACAGCTCCTCAAGACCGTGGAAGGCAGCATCCCGCGATGACCGCACCGGCACCCGTCCAAGACATCGACCGTCCGCACGACCTGGTGGGCATCGGAGTGGGCCCGTTCAACCTCTCGCTCGCCGCCCTCGCCCACGGTGTGCCCGGCGGACTCTCGGCCGCCTTCTACGAACAGCGCCGCGCCTTCCACTGGCACCCCGGCCTGCTCATCGACGGCGCCACCCTCCAAGTGCCGTTCCTGGCCGACCTGGTGACCCTCGCCGACCCCGCCAGCCCCTGGTCGTTCCTCAACTACCTGCGCCACCGGGAGCGGCTCTTCCCGTTCTACTTCGCCGAGCGCTTCCACATCCAGCGCACCGAGTACGACGCGTACTGCCGCTGGGTCAGCGAGAGCCTGCCCGGAATGCACTTCGGACACCAGGTGGACGCGGTGCGCTGGAACCCCGAACGGGAGGTGTTCGAGGTCGACTTCACCCAGCTCGACATCCACGGCCAGGCCGAGGCCCTCGGCCGTGCCTTCGCCCGCAACCTGGTCCTCGGCGTCGGCACCGAACCGTACGTACCGGAGCCGCTCAAGCCGCTCGCGGACGCACCCGCGGTGCCGGTGATCCACTCGGCCGACTACCTCGACCACCGCGAGCGGTTCCTCGCCGCCGACCACATCACCGTCGTCGGCTCAGGCCAGTCCGGCGCCGAGGTCTTCCTCGACCTGCTGCGCAACCGCCCGGCGGGCCGCGAGCGCATCACCTGGCTCGCCCGCACCGAGACCTTCGCGCCGATGGAGTACTCCAAGCTGGGCCTGGAGCACTTCACCCCCGACTACACGCGCTACTTCCACGCCCTGACCGAGCCCGTCCGCGACGAGCTGGTGCCCCGCCAGTGGCAGCTCCACAAGGGCATCGACGCGGACACCATCGCCGCCATCCACGACGAGCTCTACCGCCGCACCCAGCACGGCGGCTGGCCCGACGCGACCCTCACGCCCGGGGTCAGCGTCCGCACGGCGGGCCGCGTCGCCACCACCAAGGTCGAGCTGCACCTGGAACACGCGCAGCAGGGCGTGCGCTCCCGGCTCACCACCGACGCGGTGATCCTCGCCACCGGCTACCGGGAGCGCCCCCTGGCCCGCATGCTGTCCGGCCTCGACCCGTATATGCGCCTGGACTCCTCCGAACGCCCGCGCATCGACGCCGACTTCCGCCTGGTCCTGGACAGCTCGGTCACGGGCGCGGTGTACGTCCAGAACGCCGAGAAGCACACGCACGGCGTGGGCGCCCCCGACCTGGGCCTGGCGGCCTGGCGCAGCGCGGCGATCCTGAACTCCCTGACGGGCAAGGAGCCGTACCCGCTGCCGCAGCGCACGGCATTCACCACGTTCGGCCTGACCAAGCCACAGGAAGCCCACCCGGCACCGAGGGCACCGGGCGGCTTGATCCCCTTGGAGGGCTGACCCCGCACCCCTTGAGGGACATCGGCCCAGGGGCGCGGGGCTGTGTCAATGTGCGGCTCCGCCGCGTGGGCGCGACCAGCCCCCGCCGCCCCGCAGACGAACTACGGGAAGACAGGCGCCCCGTCCCGGACCAGCTTCCAGTCCACAGAAGCAAACGCGGCGGGGTCGACAACACCCTTCCCCTTCACCCACGAGATGATCGTGTTACGGATCTCCTCGGAGTTCGCCCACAACTGCTTCGCGCCCGCGACATGCGGGAAGTTGCCCCCGCCGTTCGCACGGTAGTTGTTGACGGCCAGCACGAACTGCGCGGCCGGATCCAGCGGCTTGCCCTGGAACGCGAGGTTCGAGATCCGCGCCCCCGCCGGCTTCGCGATGTCGATGTCGTACGTCAGCCCCGACACCGCGTCGTAGTTGTAGTCGGGCGTGTTGTCGGCGTTCGTCAGCTTCGACGTGTCGACGGGCGCCCCGGCAGCCGTCTGGACGTAGTACCGCGCCGAGAACTCCAGGTAGTCCTTGAGCTGGGCGCCGGTCAGAAGCCGCGCCTCCAGCGTGTTCTCGAAGGGGTAGAGCCCGGCCGCGTCCTTGATGGTGACCTGGCCGGACGGGATGACGGCCGTGCGTGAGAAGCAGGACGCCTGCGACAGCACCGGCAGGGCCGCGTAGGCGCCGCCCGCGAGCGCCGCCTTCACCGTGTCCACCTGCACCGCGTTGATCAGGTCGATGATCGGCTCGTCCTTCCAGGCCGCCTCGGCGGTGGTCATCGCCGCCTTCGACGTGCCGATGACCTGGTTGACGTACGCCACGACCTTCTTGTGCTCGTCGGAGAGCAGCCGGACGATCTTCGGGTCCTCGACAGCGGCACTGGAGTTGAGGACCTTGGAGCCGGCCTTCTCGACCGCCCAGTGGCCCTTCTCCCACACCAGGTCGAAGTCGAAGACGGTCAGCCGCTGCCCCCACTTCAGCGGCTCGGACAGTACGACGTCCTTGCCGGTCTGCTTGTTCTTCACCCGGTACTCGGGGATCTCCACGTGCGCGTGTCCGACCAGGATCGCGTCGATCCCCGGCACCTGCTCGGCCACCAGCGCGGCCGCGTTCTCGATGTACGGAAGCTGGTCGCCGTACGACGAGGTGCCGGAGGAGCCCGAGTGGGCCGCCACGATCACCACATCGGCGCCCATCGAGCGCAGCTTGGGCACCCACTTCGCGGCCTGCTCCTCAAGGCCGGGGAAGACCATCTTGCCGCTGACGTTGGCCTTGTCCCAGATGGCGATGCCGGGGTTGGTGAGACCGAGGATCGCGACCCGGACGTCCCGCCCGTGCGGGGTGCACAGCCGCTTGATGACATACGGCTGGAAGGCCGGCTTCAGCGTCTTGGCGTCCAGAGCGTTGGCGCCGAGCAGCGGGAAGCGGCACTGCTCCTCGAACTTGCGCAGCACCGGGATGCCGTAGTTGAACTCGTGGTTGCCGAGGGCGGCGGCGTGGTAGCCGATGGCGTTCATGGCCTGCGCCATCGGGTGCACCGGGCCGTGCTTGGCCGTGATCGGGTCGACCTTGGCGTAGTAGTACGACAGCTGGGTCCCCTGGATGGTGTCACCCGCGTCGATCATCAGGGTGTTGTGGCGGCCCTTCTCCTTGCGGACCTGCTCGACGAGCGTGGAGATCTTGGCGAGGCCGATGTCGTTGTGCGCCTTGTCGTCGAACTCCTTGTCCGTGAAGTAGTCCCAGTTGAAGACGTTGCCGTGCAGATCGGTGGTGCCCATGACGCTGAACGAGTACCGCTTCGGCGCACGGCCGTGGCCGTGCCCCTGCTCATGGGCCTCGGCGGGAGCCGCGACACCCCCGACTATGGCCGCACCGGCTCCGGCGGCGGCCGTGGTGCCCAGGAACGTCCTACGGTTCAGCGGCATGTGATGCACTCCCTGACGGTGTGTTACGCGCGTAGACGTACGCGACGCGCGTAGAAGGTCGAGAGGATTTTGGCCCAGAACCACTCCCACGCAACACCCCTGCGGGGTTTCGATCGGATGACCGCCGAAAGTCACACGGCGGTCCCCGGACGAATGTGCCGCCCGGGGACCGCCGCAACCCCCCTTGCTCCCAGGGGCGCGGGGCTGTGTCAATGTGCTGCTCCGCCGCGTGGGCGCGCCCAGCCGCAGCTAACCCGCGGAGAAGCTACGCGCAAACAAGCTGCGGCCCACCCCAGTCACCGTGGTCATAGTCGACCCCGTCCCCCGCGTCGGAGACGACAAGCCGCACCTCAAGGGCGCCCTTCAGATCGACGGACAGCCGCTTCGCCGCATCCGCCGACGTCAACTTCCCGCTGTCAGCGACGAGCGCCCCGTCCCGCCAGATCTGGAAGACAACCGACCCCTTCGTGAGAACCTCGTCGTCCACCCCCACCGCCGTGGTCAACGAGGAGCACGAACCCCCCAGGTAGTACGAGACGGAGCTCGCCGCATGCGTACCGAGCCCCTTCGCGTACACCGCCCCGTTGACGGTGAGGGGCGTACCGTCGCCCGCCGCCTGCTCGGCGTTGCTGCGGTCACGCTCGACCGGCCCCCACCCGTTCGTGGCAGACGACCAGGTCAGGTCAGTGAGATCGTGCGTACCGGCCGAGGGCCCCGCGCCGCAGGCCAGCTTCGCGTCGGCCCAGTCGGCGTGGTCGTAGGTGATGCCGTCCCCGCCGTCGGTGACGACGAGGCGCAGCTTGGAGCCGCCCTTGAGGTCGGCGCTCAGATGCTTCGGCGGGTCGGCGGCGGTACGCACCCCGCTGTCGGCGACCAGAGTGGTGTCGCGCCAGATCTGGAACTGTACGGACCCGCCCTTCGTTGACTCGTCGTCGACGCCCACGTCGACCCCGAGCGAGGAGCAGGCGCCGCCCAGGTAGTAGGAGATGTCGCTGGGCGCGTGCGTGCCGAGGCCCTTGGCGTAGGCCGTGCCGCCGATGGTGAGCGTGCGGCCGTCGCCCGCCGCCTGCTCGCCGTTGCTGCGGTCGCGCTCCACCGGGCCCCAGCCGCCCACCGCCGACGTCCACGGCAGATCGCTCAGCTGGTTCAGGCCGGTCGGCGGCGGCACCGGGCTGCCCGGCGTCACCCGGAACATGACGGTGCCGTGCGCGGGCACCGACGCGCTGATGGCGTTGGTGGTCGTGCTCGTCGCCTTGGACCACAGGTCCTTCAGCGCGTACGACGACGCCCCGCCGATCCCGATGTCCTTCACGGTCGTGGAGACCGTCTTCGCCGAGGTGTTCTCGTTCGTCAGCGTCACCGAACGGCCGCCGTCGGCGAGGGGCTTGGACATCACGACCAGGCCGCCGGAGCTGGAGACGACCGTGCCCTGCTTGCCGAGCGGGTCCTGGTCCACCGCGATCACATCGGTGTTCTTGAGGATGGCGAGCGTCGAGGCGCTCGCGGTGCGCAGATCGCTGCCGATCAGCAGCGGCGCGGCCATCTGCGACCAGAGGCTGAAGTGGGTTCGGTACTCGGTGTCGGTCATCCCGCCGTTGCCGACCTCCAGCATGTCGGGGTCGTTCCAGGCGCCCGGCCCGGCGTACGGCGCGAGCGACTGGTTCTGGTGCGCGATGGAGATCATGCTCGACCAGGAGTCGCTGATGTCGCCGGTGGTCCGCCAGGAGTTGCCGACGGCCGGGGCCCAGGTCCAGGGCTGGTTGGAGCCCCACTCGCAGATGCTGTAGAGGATCGGGCGGCCGGTCGGGCCAGTGGCCGCCTTGAGCGCGTCGCCCATCGCCTTGTAGCGCTGCTTGGCGTCGACACCGCTGTTGTTGCAGTTGTCGTACTTGAGGTAGTCGACGCCCCAGGAGGCCCACAGATTGGCGTCCTGCTGCTCGTGGCCGAGGCCGCCGGGGAAGCCCAGGACGTCGCACGTCTTGGTGCCCGCGCTGGAGTAGAGGCCGAACTTCAGGCCCTTGGAGTGCACATAGTCGGCGACGGCCTTGATGCCGTGGGGGAAGCGCACCGGGTCGGGGACGAGGTCGCCGCTCGCGTCCCGGTTGGGCAGCGCCCAGCAGTCGTCGAGGTTGACGTAGGTGTACCCGGCGTCCTTGAGGCCCTGCGAGACGAAGGTGTCGGCGATCCCCTTGACCATCGCCTCGTTGAACTCGGCCCGGCAGTGCGTGGAGTTCCAGTTGTTGAACCCCATCTGCGGCGTCCGGGCGAGTCCGTTGTCGACGGCCGCGGCGGGGGCGGCGGCCGTGGTGGCCAGCGCGACGAGCCCGCCGGCGAGGAGGGGGAGCGAGGCGAGTGCGGCCCCGGCCCGTTTTCTGAACGGCGTTCTGAACGATGACATGTGCGGCTCCGTCGGTGTAGTAGCACGCAATTCAACGAGGTCGAACGAAAACGAACATATCTCAGCGCTGGGGTCTGAACATGTCAAGGGTTTGCGCGGGGGCGCGGTCCGGCGCTCCCTGCTCATCGGAGCACCCCCGCGCCCAATTCAACAGTTGTCAATAACCTTTCATGCAAAGGTTGTTGAGTAGTCACGCGGGGCCAATTCTCTACCGGCCGGTAAGGCCTAGGCTCGAAGCATGCGCCGAGCAAAGATCGTCTGTACCCTGGGGCCCGCCACCGACACGTACGACCAGATCAAGGCACTGGTCGAGGCCGGAATGGACGTCGCCCGCTTCAACCTCAGCCACGGCACGTACGCCGACCACGAGGAGCGCTATCAGCGCGTGCGCAAGGCGTCCGACGAAACGGGCCGCAGTGTCGGAGTGCTCGCCGACCTTCAAGGCCCGAAGATCCGCCTCGGACGTTTCCGCGAAGGTCCCGTACTGCTTGAACGCGGCGACGAGTTCACCATCACCGTCGAGAACGTCGAGGGCGACCGCCACACCTGCGGCACCACCTACTCCGGCCTGGCCGACGACGTCACCATCGGCGAACGCATCCTCGTCGACGACGGCAAAGTGGCCCTGGAGGTCGTCGGCGTCGACGGCCCGCGCGTGCGCACCCGCGTCGTCGAGGGCGGCATGGTCTCCGACCACAAGGGGCTCAACCTCCCCGGCGTCGCCGTCTCCGTGCCCGCGCTCTCCGAGAAGGACGTCGAGGACCTGCGCTGGGCCCTGCGCACCGGCGCCGACATCGTCGCGCTCTCCTTCGTCCGCAGCGGGCGCGACATCGACGACGTCCACCGCGTCATGGACGAGGAGGGCCGCCGCGTCCCGGTGATCGCCAAGATCGAGAAGCCGCAGGCCGTCGACAGCATCGACGACATCGTCGCGGCCTTCGACGGAATCATGGTGGCGCGCGGCGACCTGGGTGTCGAAATGCCCCTCGAACTGGTCCCGATCGTGCAGAAGCGAGCGATCAAGCTCGCCAAGCGGAACGCCAAACCCGTCATCGTGGCCACCCAGATGCTCGACTCGATGATCGACAACTCCCGCCCCACCAGGGCCGAGGCGAGCGACGTGGCCAACGCGGTCATCGACGGCACCGACGCGGTGATGCTCTCCGGCGAGACGAGCGTGGGCAAGTACCCCGTCGAGACCGTCCGTACGATGAGCCGCATCGTCGAGGCGGCCGAGGAGGACGTCCTGGCCAAGGGCCTGCCGCCGCTCACCGAGCTCAGCAAGCCCCGTACCCAGGGCGGCGCCGTGGCCCGCGCGGCGGCCGAGATGGGCGACTTCCTCAACGCCAAGTACCTCGTCGCCTTCACCCAGTCCGGCGACACCGTCAAGCGCCTGTCCCGCTACCGCTCGCCGATCCCGCTGCTCGCCTTCACACCCGACCCGGCCACCCGCTCCCAGCTCAACCTCACCTGGGGCGTGGAGGCCTTCCTCGGGCCGCACGTGGAGTCGACGGACGCGATGGTCGCCCAGGTCGACGAACAACTCCTGAAGATCGGCCGCTGCGAGCGGGGCGACACCGTGGTCATCACGGCGGGCTCCCCGCCCGGAGTGGCCGGCTCGACCAACCTCGTACGCGTCCACCACATCGGCGAGGACAGCCCCAGGAGCTGAACGCGTCGCCGTACGGGGGAGGCGTCGCCCGCACCGGGGACCCGGCCGGGCCGAAGGGATGACCCGACGGCCCGGCCTCGGGGGCCCGGCCCGGGGTCCGCCGCCACGCTGACGCCATGTCACACCACCTCAGCGGGCCGAACCTCCGCTCGCCCATGGACGACGCACGCCTCGACCTCACCGACGTGTTCGCCTTCACGGTCCCGGGCGGCCGCACCGTCCTCATCATGAACGTCAACCCGATCGCGCCCACCGGCGGCCGGGCGTTCCACCCTGACGCCGTCTACCGCCTCAACATCGACACCGACGGCGACCACCGGGCCGACGTCGCCTACAGCTTCACCTTCTCCGACCCCGCCGACGACGGGGAGCAGACCCTCACCGTCCACCGAGCCACCGGCGCCGAGGCCCGCGCCCACGAGGCCGCCGGCACCCCCCTCTTCACCGACGCGCCCGTCTGCTTCGGCCCCCATCCGCAGGTCACCGAGGCGGGCCAGTACCTCGTCTCGGCCGGGCTGCGCAGCGACCCCTTCTTCGCCGACCTCGACGGCTTCGTCAACGAGTTCCAGTGGACCGGCACCGACTGGGGCGCCGACAAGAACATCTTCGGCATCGTCCTGGAAGTACCCGACTCCGAACTCGGAGCCGACCCCGTGATCGGCGTCTGGGCCCGCGTCAGCGTCCACCAGAACGGGACGCTGACCTCGGTGGACCGGGGCGCCCACCCCTCCCTCACGGCGTACTTCAACGCGGAGGAGGTCAAGGACGCCTACAACGCGGGCGAACCGGCCGACGACTGGGACACCTACCGCGCCCCCTGGACAGCGGTCCTCCAGCACACCGGCGGCTACACGGAGGAGTCGGCCGAAGCGGCCCTGCGCGAGGTGCTCCCCGACGTGCTGCGCTACGACAGAAGCAGGCCCGCCGCGTACCCCAACGGCCGCACGCTCACGGACGACGTCACTTCGGCCCGGCTGGCCATGGTCTCCGGCGGGAAGATCTCCACGGACCACATCGGGCCGCACATGGACCTGCTCCTGGAGTTCCCCTACCTCGGCACGCCGCACTGAAGCCCCGGGCCCCTGTCGTACGGGCGGGGGCCCTGCTTCGAGAAGGGGGCAGGGGGTGACGCCAACCTCAACGGTGCGTGACCATGGATTCGCACGAAAAGTACCCCGGGTCGGATTCGAACCGACGCTGGATGGTGTTTGAGACCATTGCCTCTACCGCTGGGCTACCGGGGCATCCTTGGAACCAAAGGTAGGCGGCTACCCGCCGTGACCACACCTTACCGCAGCTGGGTACGCTCTTGGGAAGCAGTACTTGCCCCGCAACAAGGAGCCCCCGTGACCGCCCCCGAGTCGCCCCAGCCCGTCGCCGACGACGATCAGTCGCACGTCCCGCCGCTGACGACCCGCGTCGTCATCGCCGAGGACGAGGCCCTCATCCGCCTCGACCTCAAAGAGATGCTCGAAGAAGAGGGCTACGCGGTCGTCGGCGAGGCCGGGGACGGGCAGAAGGCCGTCGAGCTGGCCCGGGAGCACCGCCCCGACCTGGTCATCCTCGATGTGAAGATGCCGGTCCTGGACGGCATCTCGGCCGCCGAGCAGATCGCCAAGGAATCCATCGCGCCCGTCCTGATGCTCACCGCGTTCTCGCAGCGCGACCTGGTGGAGCGGGCCCGGGACGCCGGGGCGATGGCGTACCTGGTGAAGCCGTTCTCCAAGAGCGACGTCGTGCCCGCGATCGAGATGGCGGTGTCCCGGTTCACCGAGCTGAAGGCGCTGGAGCAGGAGGTCGCGGACCTCTCCCAGCGCCTGGAGACGCGCAAGCTGGTCGACCGGGCGAAGTCGATCCTCCAGACGCAGTACGGGTTGTCCGAGCCCGCCGCGTTCCGCTGGATCCAGAAGACGTCGATGGACCGGCGCCTGTCGATGCAGCAGGTCGCGGAGGCGGTCATCGAGGACGCGGAGGAGAAGAAGGCGGCGAAGGGTTAGGCCCGGACCCCGCCTGCGGGTGATCTGTGGCTGCTCGCGCCCACGCGGCGGAGCCGCAGATGTCACAGCCCCGCGCCCCCTAAACACAACGGGCCGCGCCACTCATCGTGGCGCGGCCCGTACGCGTAACCCCTGCTAGTCCTCGCCGAGGTACGTCTTGCGGACGTTCTCGTCGTGGAGGAGGTCCTGCCCGGAGCCGGAGAGCTTGATCTCGCCGACCTCCATCACATGGGCGTGGTCCGCCAGGGAGAGCGCGGCCTGGGCGTTCTGCTCGACGAGCAGAATCGTGGTGCCCTGAGCCTTGAGCTCGACGATGGTCGCCATGATCTTCTGCATCATGATCGGGGAGAGCCCCATCGACGGCTCGTCCAGCATCAGCAGCTTGGGCTGGGACATCAGCGCCCGGCCCATCGCGAGCATCTGCTGCTCACCGCCCGACAGCGTGCCGGCCGCCTGCTTGCGCCGTTCGCCCAGGATGGGGAACAGCTCGTAGGCGCGCTGGACGTCCTTCTCGATGCCCGCCTTGTCGCTCCGCAGAAACGCTCCGAGCTGGAGGTTCTCGGCGATGGTCAGCCGCGGGAAGATATGCCGGCCCTCGGGGGAGTGGGCAAGCCCCAGCGAGACGATCTTGTGCGCGGGGATGTCCGACAGGGGCTTCCCGTCGAATATGATCCGGCCGCCGGAGGGCTTGAGCAGCCCCGAGAGCGTACGCAGGGTCGTCGTCTTGCCGGCGCCGTTGGTGCCGATGAGGGTGACGACCTGCCCGGCCTCGACGGTGAAGGAGATCCCCTTGACGGCCTCGATCTTGCCGTAGGCGACGCGGAGGTCCTCGACTTCCAGAAGTGCGGTCACTGGGAGTCTCCTTCGGTGCGGGTCTTGCCTTGAGCGTCGGCCTCGGGGGAGGCGATGTCGGCTTCTTCGGCCTCGGTCTCGGCTTCGGCGTCGGCCTCGGCCTCGGGGGCGTCCGCCGGAGCCGGAGCCTCGTCGGCCGGTGCGGCTGGGTCGTGCCCGGCCTGCGGGGACGCGTCCGCGTCCTCGGCCGCCGCGGCCGCCGCCTCGACCTCCGCCACTTCCTCGTCCCCGGGCGACCCCTCGAAAGGCTCACCGAGGTACGCGGCGATGACGCGCTCGTCACCCTGGACGACGTCCGACGTGCCCTCGACCAGCTTCTCGCCCTGCATCAGCACCGTCACCCGGTCGCACAGGTTGAAGATGAAGCGCATGTCGTGCTCGATGACGAGGACGGCGATGCCCATGTCCCGGATGGCGAAGACCAGTTCCTCGGTGGTCCGGGTCTCCTGCGGGTTCATACCGGCGGTCGGTTCGTCCAGGAGCAGCAGCCCCGGCTCGCTCGCCAGCGCCCGGGCGATCTCCAGCTTGCGCTGCTCGCCGTAGGGCAGGTTGCGGGCGAGGTGGTCCGCCTTGTGCTGCAGGCCGATGAACTCCAGGAGTTCCATGGCCCGTTCGCGGGACTTCGCCTCGGCCTTCTTGAAGCCGGGGCCGCGCAGCAGGGCGGACCAGAGGCCCTCCTTGGTGCGGGTGTGCCGCCCGACCAGCACGTTCTCCAGAACGGTCATATTGGCGAAGAGCCGGATGTTCTGGAAGGTGCGTGCGATGCCGGCCTGGGTGACCAGGTGCGGCTTGGGCGGGAGCACCTTCCCCTTGTACGAGACCTTGCCCTCGGTGGGGACGTAGAGGCCGGTGAGGCAGTTGAAGAAGGTGGTCTTGCCGGCGCCGTTGGGGCCGATGAGACCGACGATCTCGCCGCTGTTGACGGTGAGGTCGACATTGCGTACGGCGGTCAGACCGCCGAACCGCATGGTGACGCCGGACGCTTCGAGCACCGGGCTGGGGGCGATGGTGGTGGTCATGATGGTTACGCCTCCGCCTTGGTGACGCCGACGGTGGTGTCCGGAAGCCCTTGTTCGGGCACGTCCAGTTGGCCGGTCTCGTGGAATTCGAGCTGGCTGCGCCGGTTGGCGACGATGCCCTCGGGGCGGAACCGCATCAGCAGGATGAGGGCGACGCCGAAGCCGAAGAGCTCGTACTCCTTGAGGAAGCCCAGCTTCTCGGGGATGAGGTAGAGCAGCGAGGCGCCCAGGAGCGGGCCGCTGACCGTGCCCATGCCGCCGAGGACGACGGCCGCGAGCAGGAAGGCCGAGTTGGGCGGCGCGGCGCCGGCGAACTGGAAGGGGCTCGGCACCACGCTGTAGTTGACGTGGGCGAAGACCGTGCCCGCGAGGCCGGCGAGCGAGGCACCGAGGGCGAAGGCGATGAGCTTGACCCGGAAGCCGTTGATGCCCATGGCGGTGGCGGCGGTCTCGTCCTCGCGGATGGCGATCCAGGAGCGGCCGATGCGGGAGTTCGCGGCGCGGTTGAAGACGAGCACGATGAGCGCCGTGATCAGCAGCATCAGGAACAGGTAGTTGCCGAAGCGGCCGATGGTGCGTCCGGCGATGTCGTGCGCGGCGCCGAGGTTGAACCCGAAGATCTCCAGGTCGGGGATCTGGGAGATGCCGTTGGGGCCGTTGGTGAGGTTGGGGCCGGAGGCGCCGTCGAGGTTGTTGACGGTGATCCGGAAGATCTCTCCGAAGCCGAGGGTGACGATGGCGAGGTAGTCGCCGCGCAGTCGCAGCGTTGGTGCGCCGATGATGACGCCGAAGACGAGCGACGCTCCCATGCCGATTATCGCGGCGGCCCAGAACGGGACCTGCACACCGGAGAAGCGGGAGAACTCGGAGCCGGAGACCAGCGCGGCCGCGTAGGCGCCGACGCCGAGGAAGGCCACGTAGCCGAGGTCGAGCAGACCGGTGAGGCCGACGACGATGTTGAGGCCGAGGGCGACGGTGCCGAAGATGAGGATGTTGGCGCCGAGGTTGGCGTTGTGGTCCTCGCTCTGGGTGAAGGGGAAGATCACGGCCGCGAGGAAGACGGCGGTGGTCGCGAACCCCTTGTGCCGGGCGTTGAGTTCGGTGAACCGCTCGAAGAGCCCGGCGGCGAACAGCGCCATCGAACCGAACAGGACCAGGAGCAGCAGACCGATGAAGGTCTCGCTCTCGTCGTCGTTGACGCCGATGCCGTACGTGAAGACGACCAGGCCGAGCGCGGTGGCCAGCGAGATGATCAGACGCTGGGCCCAGCTGGGCAGCGGCACGGCCGCCGGGATGCCGTCGGGCTTGGCGATGTGGTCGCGCAGCGAGCGGCCCGGGTGGGGCAGCGCGAGCGCGCCGAGGACCGGCAGCAGGGAGGAGACGGCCGCGACGAACGCGCCCGGCTCCAGGTTGGCCAGGCCGCCCAGGTCGTACGCGATGGCGATCACGGTGTACCAGACGACCGCGAACGCGGAGAACGCGGCGAGGAGCACCGGGTTGTTGGTGCCGCCCGGGTTGAGCCAGCCGAGGCCGCGGATCCCCTGGCCCGCGAGGGCGTAGAGCAGGGTGAGCGCTCCGGCGACCAGGGTGAGGGTCTGGAGCCCGGCCGGGTAGCCGGTGACGGTGAGGTCGCCGGGGAACTCGGAGGTCCAGGTCCAGGCGAGGAAGGTGGAGGCGATGGTGGCGACGGCGCCGCCCGCGATGAGCAGCCGGGCGACGGGCGCCGGCAGCGCGATGATGCCGTGCGGCTCGGCCGCGGGGGCGGCGGTCGTGGTGGTGCTGGTGGTCATGTCGATCACGCCCTGTCCGCGACGCGTTCGCCCACCAGGCCTTGTGGCCTGAAGAGCAGGACGAGGATGAGGAGGACGAACGCCCAGACGTTGGCCCAGCCCGAGCCGCCGAGCTGCTGCATCCCGGGGACGTCTGCGATGTACGCGCTGGCCATGGTCTCGGCGAGGCCGAGGACCACACCGCCGATCATGGCGCCGTAGATGTTGCCGATGCCCCCGAGGACGGCGGCGGTGAACGCCTTGAGACCGGCCTGGAAGCCCATCTCGTACTTGATGGAGCCGTACTTCAGGCCCCAGGCGATGCCCGCGACGGCGGCGAAGAGGCCGCCGATGGCGAAGGCGATCATGATGATGCGGTTGGTGTCGATGCCCATGAGCTGCGCGGTGTCCGGGTCCTGCGCGGTGGCCTGCATGGCGCGGCCGGTGCGCGAGGAGCGGACGAACAGCGCGAGCGCGGCCATGCAGAGCGGGGCGGCGGTGATCAGGAAGATGTCACCGGTGCCGAAGGAGACCGAACCGATGCTGAAGGGTCCGCCGGGGATCTGCGGGAAGACCTCGTCGTTCTTGGCGTTCGGGTACCAGTTGAAGACCGCCTGCTGGAGCGCGAGCGAGAGGCCGATCGCGGTGATCAGTGGCGCCAGGCGTGGCGCGCCGCGCAGTGGTCGGTAGGCGAAGCGTTCCGCTCCCAGTGCGATGAGTACGGAGACGAGTGCGCCGCCGATGAGCATCAGGGGGAGGGCTATCCACATGGATATGCCGTCGGGCAGCACGTAGAGGTAGACCGTGAGTCCGCCGAAGGCGCCGGTCATGAAGATCTCGCCGTGGGCGAAGTTGATGAGCTGGACGATGCCGTACACCATCGTGTAGCCGATGGCGATCAGCCCGTACATCGAGCCGAGGAGCAGCCCGTTGGCCAGCTGTTGCGGCAGAGTGTGCACCGCATGGCCTCCATGTGGATGGGGAGTGAGTGCAGGGGAGTAGACGTCGGGCCGCGCGGTCGGACGGTTGTCGTGGCCGCGCGGCCCTGTTGTCGTGCGGTGGTGCGGTGGTGCGGTGGAACGGGTGGTACGGGTGGTACGGGGGCTGGATCAGCCGGCGTTGTACGTGCCGCTCTTGACGGCCTTCCACTTGCCGTCGGTGACCTGGTAGACGGTCAGCTGCTTGTTGGTGGTGTCACCGAACTCGTCGAAGGCGACCTTGCCGGCGATGCCCTCGAACTGGGTCTTCTGGACCTCGGCGACGATCTGCTGGCGGGCGTCGGACGGGACCTTGCCGTCCTTCACCACGTTGCCGACGGCCTTGATGATCGCGGTGGCCGCGTCGTACGAGTAGCCGCCGTAGGTGCCGTAGTCGCCCGGGTACTTCTTGTCCTTGTACTTCTGGATGAAGTCCTTGGCGGCGTCCAGGGTGTCGACCGGCACGCCGACCGAGGTGGCGAGGTCGCCCTCGCCCGCCTTGCCGGCGGTGGTGATGAAGGTGTCGCTGTAGATGCCGTCACCGCCGAAGAGCGGGATCTTGGCGCCCGAGTCCTTGAGCTGCTTGGTGACGATCTGCGCCTCGTCGTACTGGCCGCCGTAGTAGACGAGGTCCGCACCCGAGTTCTTGATCTTGGTGACGAGGGTGGCGAAGTCCTTGTCGCCCACGTTGACGTGGTCCTCGCCGGCGACCTTGCCGCCCGCCTTGGTGAAGCCCTGCTTGAAGAGCGCGGCGAGACCGGCGCCGTAGGTCTGCTTGTCGTCGACGACGAAGACGCTCTTCTTCTTCAGGGTGTTGAACGCGTAGTCCGCGGCGAAACCGCCCTGGATGGCATCCGTGGTGGCGGTGCGGAAGTAGGTCTTGAACGGGCGGGTCTTGTTCCCGGCCGCCCAGTCCTTGCCCTGGGTCAGGGTGGGGTTGGTGTTCGAGGGGGAGATCTCGACGAGGTTGGCCGTCGCGAAGACCTGCTGCATCGTCTGGGCGACGCCGGAGTTCAGCGGGCCGACCACACCGAGGACGTCCTTGTTGGCGACGAGCGCGGTGGCGTTCTGCTGGCCGCTGGGCGGCAGCGCCTTGTCGTCGAGCGCCTTGACCACGAATTTGACGCCCGGGACCAGGTTCTTCGCGTTGGCGTCGTCGACGGCGATCTGCACGCCGTACTGGATGCCGAGGCCGGTGGCGGAGTTCTGGCCGGTCAGGGGTGCGTCCACACCGATGACCACGGTCGTCTTCTTGCCGCCGCTGTCGCCGTCGTCCTTCTTGTCGCGCGAACCGCACGCGGTGAGGGTGAGCGCCCCCGTGGTGAGCACGGTGGTGAGTATGAGCAAGGAACGGTGTCGCACGATATGTCCTCTCCCTGGCGCGACGCCTCCGCTGAGGCGCCGTGTGACTCGCCGGGCCGTACTGGGGGTGGTGCAGGTGCCGTGCAGCAGACGCGCCCGGCGGCGCGGTGACTGGCCGTGACTCTAGGCGCGGTTACTGAGTCCGGGACCAGGGAAGGTCAGGATGTGACTTTCTTGTTATGACGAGCGGACACACCGAGGGGAGCTCTATGGACAGATGGGGGCATTGGTGAGCCCGAAGAGTGCCCACATACTGAGAATCCCCAGTTCCGCTAAGGGGCTTGAGCTGATCTTGCTACTGACAGAGGGCTCGGTCGGGGTAGCGGCCCCACCTGCGGCGATGTCCGTGGAGGAGATTTCGGTGATGATCTTGTGAATACGGACCGGAGGCGCGGATCCCGTTTATCCATTTCGCCCGAGTTACGGAGCGTTACGATCGGGAGTGGCCGGAAGGTTGGTGCGGACCCGGTACGGACCTAGTGCCGACCACCTCCCATCGCGCCGTGCCCGGCGGTGCACTCCTGCCGGGCCTGACGGTCTATCAGCTGGAGCGCGGCCTCGGTGCCGTGCGCACGCTGCTCGGCGCGGGCCGCCGCGACGACCCGGTCGTGGATGGAGTGCTGGTCGATCGAGAACCCCTTCTGCTCCCAGTCGAGGCCCGACCAGCGGTTGCCCTGGATCATCGCGCCGGCCCAGTACGCGACCAGCCGCCGGCAGTCCTCCTCCGGAGTGGTGGTCGTGGGCGCCGGGACGGGGGTGGCGTGGGATGCGGCGTGCTTGCCGCCATCGCACGCGACGGCCGCCAAGGCGACGATCAGCGCGCCGACGACGATCCGGAGCGGGGCGTACCGCGTGGCGGCACGGTGTCCGGTTCCCGATGGGCTGGCCATGACGGGAACGGTAGGGGGTCACGATCGGTGACACAACTGGGTTGGGATGTAAGGGGGTTGGAGGGTGTGGGGCCGGCCCGGGGATCGTGTTCGGCCGCGGGTGAGCGGGGGCCGGTCGGGGGGCCCTTCGGGGGTTGCCGGTTCGTCCGCGGGGTTGCCTGCGGCTGGTCGCAGTTCCCCGCGGGGCCCTTCGAGGTGCGGGCGCTCGGTATGTCTGCGGGCCGTCGGTGGCTGGTCGCGCGGTTCCCTGCGCCCCTCAAGTGACGGGGGCATCCGGCTCGGGCAGCCCCGGCGCGAGTAGGTCGGGCGCGGCGAATTCAGCCCTTCCGGCGTTGAGGACGGGGATCCGCACATGCAGGCCCTCGGGCGTTTGGGGAGCGGGGTCCGGGGTGGAGCCCCGAAGGCGGGGGCGGGGCGGGAGCCGGAGCCTGGCGGGGGTATCGGGGGCGGGGCCCCGCGCAGGACAGCGGGCTTTTGCCCACGGCAATCCACTCACCCCGCTACGGGCCCATGGCAACCTACTCACTCCGCTGCGGGCCCATGGCAACCTACTCACCCCGCTACGGGGCCCATGGCAATCCACTCGCCCCGCTGCGGGGCCTGCGGCAATCCATTCACACGGCTGCGGGGCCCATGGCAACCTACTCACTCCGCTGCGGGGGTCACGGCAACCTACCCACTCCGCTGCGGGCCCATGGCAACCTACTCACTCCGCTGCGGGGGCCCGCGGCAAACCACTCATACGGCTGCGGGGCCCACGGCAACCTACTCACTCCGCTGCGGGGCCCATGGCAATCCACTCACCCCGCTCCGGGGCCCGCGGCAATCCACTCACACGGCTGCGGGGGGGTCACGGCAATCCACCCCCGCCGCTCCGGGGTCCACAGCCACCCCCACCCCGCTAACGGGGTCCGGGGCGGAGCCCCGTAGCGGGGTGCAGGGGCCGCAGGCCCCGCAAAAGGAGTGCGGGGGGCGGAGCCCCCGCCTGGGGTCCGGGGGCGCAGCCCCTGGCAAACCCGCCTCCACCCAACCCACCCCCGGACGCCCGGGGTCCGGGGGCGCAGCCCCTGGGAAACCCGCCTCCACCCAACCCACCCCCGGACGCCCGGGGTCCGGGGGCGCAGCCC
>NZ_JBHWUR010000049.1:0-51499 GCF_042737755.1 Streptomyces sp. NPDC059994 | reverse complement strand
GCCCGGCCGGCTCCCCAGCCGTCCGGGCAACGCCTTTTCTGCCGTCCGCCGCACCCCCGTCCCCACGGGGCTGAAAATGGCCGGATGTCCCGACCCGGTCCGCTCTACCGGGTCCGGGGCGCCGCTCAGCGCCCCAGCATCACGCCCACGGACGACGCTTGTGTGGCCACCGCGTCCCAGCCGCCGAAGACGACTGTCAGCAGGGCCGCCAGGGGAAGGGCCATGGCCGTCGCCACCAAGGGGTGGCGCGGACCGGACCGGCGGACACCGAACGCCGCGGCGTAAGCCCTGCGTCCTTGTGTGCGGAGAACCGTCCGCGTAGCCGTGTCCGCCATGGTCCCTCTCCTGTCGATCGGGCAGCGGCGGGCGTCTGACCTCGGGGGACGAGTGCTGCGCCCGCCGCTTGACCTCAACATTAGGGAAACGGCGGACGCCGGGCGTCATGCCCTCGTACCGATTGCCGGGCCTCCCAGGGGATGAGTGCGTCCCCACTCTCGTACTCCCCTGGGTGGAGACGCCGTCCTAGGACTTGGGGTCTTCCCGGAGGGGACGGGCCTGCGCCTCCGACGCGTCCTCCCTGGGGACGGGCTGCTCGACCAGGGCCAGGACCCGGTTCGCCATGAAGCGCGCGGTGCGCACCACCGTGCCGCTACGGGTGACTTCGCTCACTTCGACCACCCCTCTGCGGACCGCCGTCTCCACCCTGCGACCCGCCCGGCTTGCCACCACTTCGTACGTCCGTGTCGTGTCACCCGCGTCCACGACTATCTCCACGCGGTCACCCTTCACTGATCCAATCCCCCTTCTGCGACGGACGGTTGAGATCACGCTCGCGCCAGCTCGCCCCGCACGGCGGCTTGCTGACCACTCTTCAAGTTTCCCACCGGGCACTGACAATCGATGGGTGCGCGAGGGCGCGGCCTATGAGCACACCGGCCCGGGGGTACGTAAGCTGTGCCACGTCAACAGGACCGGGCAGCGGGGATGAAAATGGCGATGATGCGGCTCCGGCGCGAGGACCCGCGTGTCGTCGGCTCGTTCCGGCTCCACCGGCGCCTCGGCGCGGGTGGCATGGGTGTCGTCTACCTCGGCTCCGACCGGCGCGGCCAGCGGGTCGCGCTGAAGGTGATCCGGCCGGACCTCGCCGAGGACCAGGAGTTCCGCTCGCGCTTCGCCCGCGAGGTGTCGGCGGCCCGGCGCATCCGCGGCGGCTGCACGGCCCGGCTGGTCGCGGCCGACCTGGAGGCCGACCGCCCCTGGTTCGCGACGCAGTACGTGCCGGGCCCCTCGCTCCACGACAAGGTCGCCGAGGAGGGCCCGCTGGCCGCGTCCGAGACCGCCGCGATCGGCGCCGCGCTCTCCGAGGGCCTGGTGGCGGTCCACGAGGCCGGTGTGGTGCACCGGGACCTCAAGCCGTCCAACATCCTGCTCTCCCCCAAGGGCCCCAGGATCATCGACTTCGGCATCGCCTGGGCGACCGGCGCCTCCACGCTGACCCATGTCGGCACGGCGGTGGGCTCGCCCGGCTTCCTCGCGCCCGAGCAGGTGCGCGGCGCGGCGGTCACGCCCGCCACGGACGTCTTCTCGCTGGGCGCGACGCTTGCGTACGCGGCGATGGGCGACTCGCCCTTCGGGCACGGCAGTTCAGAGGTCATGCTCTACCGGGTCGTGCACGAGGAGCCGCAGCTGCACGGGGTGCCGGACGCGCTGGCACCGCTGGTGCGGGCCTGTCTGGCGAAGGACCCGGAGGAGCGTCCCAGCACGCTCCAGCTCTCGATGCGGCTCAAGGAGATCGCGGCGCGGGAGGCGCAGGGCGGCGGCCTGGACGCCCGCCCGCCCGCCCAGCGCGACCGCTCCGAGGCGGAACGCGCCACCGGGCGGCTGAGCGAGCGCACCGAGCGGTACGAGCACGACGAGCGCACCCAGCGCTACACCGACACCGGCCGGGGCACCGGCGCGGGCCAGCGGGCGCAGGCCCCGCGCACGGGCGGCTCGCGCCCGCCCGCGCCCCGGTCCGGCACGCGCTCCCCCAGCCGTACCAACGGCCGCCCCGGGCCCCGTACCGGCGCCCGTACCGGCACGGGCCGGCTGCGCCCCGCCAACCCGCGGCTGCTGCGCCAGCGTCTGATCGTGTTCTTCGTGGTCACACTGATCGTGGCGCTGGGGATCGCGGCGGCGCAGCAGTTGTAGCGAGCGTTACGCGGGGCGGCCCGTCGCCACCGCGTAGAAGGCGACGGCGGCCGCCGCGCCCACGTTGAGCGAGTCGACGCCGTGGGCCATCGGGATGCGGACCCATTCGTCGGCCGCGACCAGGGCCTGGGTGGAGAGCCCGTCGCCCTCCGCGCCGAGCATCAGGGCCACCTTGTCCAGCCGGTGGGGCGCCGCCTCGTCGATGACGGAGGCCTTCTCGTCCGGGGTGAGGGCGAGCAGCCGGAAGCCCGCCTCGCGCACGGTCGCCAGACTCTTGGGCCAGGCCTCAAGTCGCGCGTACGGGACGGAGAAGACCGCGCCCATGGAGACCTTCACCGAGCGGCGGTAGAGCGGGTCGGCGCAGTCCGGCGAGAGCAGCACCGCGTCCATGCCGAGGGCGGCCGCGCTGCGGAAGATCGCGCCGATGTTGGTGTGGTCGTTCACGGCTTCCATCACCGCGACCCGGCGGCTGGTCGCGAGGATCTCCTCGGCCGTCGGCAGCGGCCTGCGCTGCATCGAGGCGAGGGCGCCGCGGTGCACGTGGTAGCCGGTGACGCGCTCGGCGAGGTCGGGGCTGACCGCGTAGACCGGCGCCGGGAGCTCGTCGATGACGTCGCGCATGACGTCGACCCACTTGGCGGAGAGCAGCATGGACCGCATCTCGTAACCGGCGTCCTTGGCGCGTCTGATGACCTTCTCGCCCTCGGCGATGAACAGGCCCTCGGCGGGCTCGCGCCTGCGCCGCAGCTCGACGTCGGTCAGGCCCGTGTAGTCGCGCAGGCGCGGGTCGTCGGGGTCGTCGATGGTGATGAGATCAGCCACAGGGTGATACTGCCTTGTCCTGGGTGTGGTGCCAACGGCCCGGACCGAGATCCGTTACCGCGGGTTACGTAGTGGGTCGGGCAGGACCCACGGCGACGACGTCACCGATCACGATGACGGCCGGCGGCCGCACGTCCTGCGTGGTCACAGTCTCCCCCACGGTGGCGAGGGTCGCGTCGACCCGGCGCTGGGCGGCGGTGGTGCCCTCCTGGACGAGGGCCACGGGCGTCTCGGGGTTCTTGCCGTGGGCGATCAGCGTCCGGGCGATGGCGCCGATCTTGTCGACGCCCATCAGGATCACCAGCGTGCCGGTGAGCCGGGCGAGCGCCTCCCAGTCGACGAGCGAGCGGGCGTCGTCAGGGGCCACATGGCCACTGACCACGGTGAACTCATGTGCCACGCCCCGGTGGGTGACCGGGATCCCGGCCGCGCCCGGCACCGAGATCGAGCTGGAGATGCCCGGGACGACCGTGCACGGGATGCCCGCCTCGGCGAGCGCGTGGAGCTCCTCCATGCCGCGGCCGAAGACATACGGGTCGCCGCCCTTGAGCCGGACCACCGCCTTGCCCGCCTTGGCGTGCTCGATCAGCGCGTTGTTGATGGCCTCCTGGGCCATGAACCGGCCGTACGGGATCTTCGCGGCGTCGATCACCTCGACGTGCGGCGGGAGTTCGTCGAGCAGGTCGCGCGGGCCGAGCCGGTCGGCGATGACCACATCGGCCTCGGCGAGCAGCCGGCGGCCGCGCACGGTGATCAGGTCCGGGTCGCCGGGGCCACCGCCGACCAGGGCGACGCCGGGGGTCCGGGTGCGGTGGTGCGGGGCGACCAGGGTGCCGTCACGCAGGCCCTCGACCACCGCGTCGCGGATGGCGGCGGTGCGGCGGGGGTCGGGGGCGCCGCCGGTGAGCACGGCGACCGTGACGCCCTCGCTGCGGCCGGTGGCCGGGGTCCAGGCGGTGGCCTGGCTCGCGTCGTCGGAGCGTACGCACCAGACGCGGCGGAACTCGGCCTCGGCGGAGGCGAGCCGGTTGGCCTCGGTGTCGCTGCTGGCGATCAGCGCGTACCAGGCGTCCGCGAGGTCGCCGTCCTCGTACGGGCGGCGGTGCCAGGTGATCTCGCCGGTGTCCGCCATCGCCTCGACGGAGGGAGTGGCGCCCGGGGAGACCAGGACGATGTCGGCGCCGGCCGCGATCAGGGCCGGGAGCCGGCGCTGGGCCACCTGGCCGCCGCCGATGACGACTACGCGGCGGCCGGTGAGGCGCAGGCCTACGGGGTACGCGGGGTGTTCTGCCATGGCGGGTGGCTCCTGGTGCGGCGTCGGCGGGCGTCGTCGGAGGACGGGGCGTCGCCCCGGACCCCATTGTCTGCGGACCGTCGCCCGGCGCGCCCCCCGTTCCGTACTGCGGAACGGGCGGGCACACCGGGTACGACAGTGGCTACTTCTCGGTAACTCCGGCCGAGTCGAAGGTAGCGACCTCGTGCATCGCCCGGGCCGCGCTCTGGACCAGCGGCAGGGCGAGGAGGGCGCCGGTGCCCTCACCGAGGCGCAGGTCCAGATCGACCAGCGGGCGCAGGCCCAGCTTGTTCAGGGCCGCTACGTGGCCGGGCTCCGCGCTGCGGTGGCCCGCGATGCACGCCGCCAGGGACTCCGGTGCGATGGCCCGGGCGACCAGGGCCGCCGCGCCCGCGCTCACGCCGTCCAGGATCACCGGCGTACGCAGCGAGGCGCCGCCGAGGATGAAGCCGACCATGGCCGCGTGCTCCAGGCCGCCGATCCCGGAGAGGACACCGATGGGGTCGGCCGGGTCCGGGCTGTGCAGCTCCAGGGCGCGGCGGACCACATCGACCTTGCGGGCGTGCGTCTCGTCGTTGATGCCGGTGCCGCGGCCGGTGACCTCGGCCGCGTCGACGCCCGTGTAGAGGGAGATCAGGGCGGCCGACACGGTGGTGTTGGCGATGCCCATCTCGCCCGTGAGGAGCGCCTTGTTGCCCGCCGCCACCAGGTCGCGGGCAGTCTCGATGCCCACCTCGACGGCCGCGATGACCTCCTCGCGGGTCATGGCGGGCCCGGTGGTCATGTCGCCGGTGCCGGGGCGCACCTTGCGGGGCAGCAGCCCCGGGGTGGCCGGGAGTTCGCTCGCCACGCCCACGTCGATGACGCAGACCTCGGCGCCGACCTGGTTGGCGAACGCGTTGCAGACCGCGCCGCCGCCCAGGAAGTTGGCGACCATCTGGCCGGTGACCTCCTGCGGCCAGGGGGTGACGCCCTGGGCGTGCACACCGTGGTCGCCCGCGAAGATCGCCACGGCGGCGGGCTCCGGGATCGGCGGCGGGCACTTGCGGGAAAGGCCGCTGAGCTGCGCGGCGATGATCTCCAGCATGCCGAGCGCACCGGCCGGCTTGGTCATCCGCTTCTGCCGCTCCCACGCCTCGCCGAGCGCCTTGGCGTCCAGCGGGCGGATGCCCGCGACGGTCTCCTGGAGCAGGTCGTGCGGGTCCTCGCCGGGCAGGGCGCGGCGGCCGTACGTCTCCTCGTGGACCACCCAGGACAGCGGGCGCCGCTTGGACCAGCCCGCCTGCATCAGCTCGGGCTCCTCCGGGAACTCGTCCACGTATCCCACGCAGAGGTACGCGACGACCTCCAGGTGCTCGGGCAGGCCGAGCGCGCGGACCATCTCGCGCTCGTCGAAGAAGCTGACCCAGCCGACGCCGAGGCCCTCGGCGCGGGCGGCGAGCCAGAGGTTCTCGACGGCGAGCGCCGAGGAGTACGGGGCCATCTGCGGCTGGGTGTAGCGGCCCAGGGTGTGGCGGCCGCCGCGGGTGGGGTCGGCGGTGACCACGATGTTCACCGGAGTGTCGAGGATGGCCTCGATCTTCAGTTCCTTGAACTGCTTGGCGCGGCCCTTGGGCAGCGACTTCGCGTACGCGTCGCGCTGGCGCTGGGCGAGCTCGTGCATGGTGCGGCGGGTCTCGGCGGACCGGATGACCACGAAGTCCCAGGGCTGCGAGTGGCCCACGCTGGGGGCGGTGTGCGCGGCCTCCAGGACGCGCAGCAGCACCTCGTGCGGGATGGGGTCGCTGCGGAAGCCGTTGCGGATGTCGCGCCGCTCGCGCATCACGCGCAGCACGGCCTCGCGCTCGGCGTCGGCGTAGCCGGGGGCCGGGGCGCCCGGCTCCGCGTAGGCGTCCTCGTCGTCCGCGTCGGCGCTCCCGGCCTCCGGGGCCGCGTCGGCCGGGAGCGGCTCGCCCTGCTCGACGGCGTCGGCGGCCGGGGCAACCGGGGTGATCTCCTCGGCCGCGTCCTCGTCGTCCTCGATGATCACGGGCGCGGGCGCGGCCTGCTCCGGACCGGCCTCGGCGGCCAGGGGCTCGGGCTCGTCCGTGACCGGCACGGGAGCCGGTGCCCCGGGGGCCGCCGGGACCGTCTCGGGCTGCGGCTCCGGGACGGACTCGGCGCGGGGTACGGGCACGACCGGCGGCGCGGCGGCCGGGACGGGCACGGCCTGCGGCTCCACCGCGTCCAGCTCCCGCACCTGGACTTGGCCCTGCTCCTGGACCTCGGCCACGGGCCCGGCGGGCGCGGGCGCCTCCACGGGCTCCACGGCTTCCGGTGCCGTGGCGACGGGGGCGACGGGCTCGGCGACCGGCTCCGGCACCGCAGCGACCGGCTCCGGCACCGCAGCGACGGCGACGGGCTCGGCCACGGCTTCCGCGACCTCGTTCTCCTCCACGGCCACGGGGCCCACGGCCACGGGCGCCACCGGCGCCACGGGCTCGACGACCGGCACGGCCACCGGCTCCGGCTGCCCGCCCCCGGGCTGAGAGGGCTGCACGGGCTGAGGGATCTGCGGCGGCGCCTGCGACGGCTCCGACGCGGCTGCCACGACCGGCACGGCCACCGGCTCGGCGGCGGGCGCCGGGGCGGGCTCGGGCGCGGGTACGGGCTCGGGTACGGGCGCCTGCTCGGCGGGGGGTGCGGCGACCGGCTGCACCGGCGACGGGGCCAGATGCGGCCCGGTCGGGACCGAGCCCTCCACCGGTACGAACTGACCGACGGCGGGCGGCTGTACGGCCGGTACCGGCACGGCGGGCGAGACCGGCGGCAACGGCGCCATCACCGGCGACGGCTGCTCGGCGGCGACGGCGTGGACGGGCACCCCGGCCGCCACGAACTCCTCCGGGACGACCGTTTCTGCGGGGCTGACCAGCCCGTTCTGTGACTGCTGGGGTTCAGGCTGCGCAAGGGACGGCTGGGGCTGCACGGCCTGCGGCACCGCGGCCTGCGGCACCGCGGCCTCGGCCCGTACGGGCTCGGGCTGCCGGATCCGCTGGGCCGGCTGCGGCTCGGGCGCGGGCTGCGGCGCCGGGGCCTCCACGGCCTCCTGCGGCGGCACGGACTCCCACGGCGTCGCGCCCTGCGGCGGGAGCTCGCTCAGCTGGGGGGCGGGCCGGGGCGCGGCCGCCTCCTCGCGGGGCACGTCCAGGTATTCGGGTCCGGCGGCCGGCGGGCCGGGGGTGCGGGCCGGGGCAGGGTTCGCCGTGGCGCCGGCGGCCGGGCCGCGGTCGGCGAGGGACCGTACGACACCGCCGGAGGCGTCGGGCACCTGCGGGCCCATGTGCAGCGGGCGGCGGGCGGGCGGGGGCGTCGCGGACTGGGCGCGGACGGCGCCCAGGTCCACCGAACCGGAGTCGCGTCCGCCGGCCTCGTGGGCGCCGGGCTCGGCGGGCTGCTCCGGGGCGGGGGCGGCGGGGGCGCCGTGCGCCGGGGAGTGCACCGGCACGGGGGCCGCGAGCGGGGCGGGCGCGGACTGCGGGTCGATCCAGGCGCCCTGGGCGCCGGGCATCAGCAGGAGGTCGTCGTCGTCCGCGCCGAGCGCCGAACCGTCGGAGGGGTCGAGGAAGGTGTACGCGCCGGGAGCGGGGACGCCCGGCTGCTCCACCATGCCTGCGTCCTCCGGCAGTCCCTCGCCCGGGACCTGGCCGGTGTCAGTCATGCGTACCCCTCGCCCATCTGTAGTGCTTCCTCGGCCTGCGCCCGGGGACCGCCCGCACACGGCGCGCCCGCCCCCGTCAACAAGAACGAGCGGGTCCGCCGCGCGGTGCGAACCTCCCGCGAACACAAAGCATTCTCGCGGGAGATCGCCGACCTGGCGCCCCGTCTCGGCCACGGAACGTGTGGGGTGCGCCACGTTGCGCTTCCCCAGGATCCGACGTACCGCGACAGGGTCCAAACCGGTTCCCCATTCCGGACATTGACGAACGTAGCGCCGAACGGCCCGGTGCGGTACAACAGTCGGCCAGCCTACCCCGGACGACACGCCGGAGAGATCACAGGGACCTTTCCCGGCGCCTTCCGGAGAGCAGGAAAGCGACCGAGCGTTCGCGTTCCGACCAGGCGCTCGTGTCCAGCTCCACGGACTGGAGGAGGGCGCACTCCACGTCGTACCCGCCGGCTTCGAGAGCGGCCCCGATCGCCTCGGCGCCGTCGCGGGTGGTGGCGTGCGCGACGATCCGTTCCGGGCGGCGGTCGGCGCACGCGGAGACGACCTCCGCTCCCCCGCCGCCGACGCGGACGACGTCGGGCTCGGGCAGCGACTCCAGCACGTGCGGGGCGCGGCCCGCCCGTACCTGGAGCTGGACGCCGAAGCGGCGCGCGGCGGCCTCGGTGCGGGCGCAGGCGTCCGGGTCGGCGTCGACGGCGATGACGGCGGCCCCGAACCGGGCGGCCTCGGCGGCCAGCGCCCCGCTGCCGCAGCCGATGTCCCAGACGAGATCGCCGGTGCGCGGGCCGAGCCGGGCCAGCTGGGCGGCGCGCAGACCGGCCGATTCGCCCGGACCGAGCCCGTCCCCGTACTCGTGCGCGGGCAGCGCCCAGCCGCGCACCTGCTGCGGGTGGCCCGGGTCGCGTCCGGCGATCCAGCCGGATCCGGGTACGGCGCCGTGGCCGCCGCCGCCGATGACGATGACCAGGTTGGGGTCGCGCCAGGCGTGGTCGACGACCTTGTCGGAGGTGAGGACGGTGACCTGCTCGCGCTCGCTGCCGAGCTCCTCGCAGATGACGAAGGTGCGGTGGACGCCTTCGAGGAGCAGGGCGAGCTCGGCGGGCCCGGCGCCGGGCGAGGTGAGGACGGCGACCTTGTTGTGCGCCCGGCACACGTTGACGGCCCGGCGCAGGGTGCGGCGGTGGGCGACGACGATCTGGGCGTCGTCCCAGGGCATCCCGGCCCGGGCGAACGCGGCGGCCACGGCCGAGACGGCGGGCACCACTTCGACTTCCAGGCCGTGCTCGGGGGCGCGCAGGGTGCGTACGACGCCGAAGAACCCGGGGTCGCCGTCGGCCAGGACGACCGCGCTGCCGCGGTGGCCGGCGATGCGGCGGGCGGCGAGGTCGACGCTGCCGAGGCGGATCCGCTCGGCGCGCGGCGGCACCTCGGGCAGCGCCAGGTGGTGGGCGGCGCCGGCCACCAGGGTGGCGGCGGACAGCGCGGACCTGGCCGCCGAGGTGAGCGGCGAACCGTCCCAGCCGATCACCGTGACGCGGTCGGCCATCGTCGTCAGTCTCCTGGAGTTGTCGCAGGCCGGGGCGGCCCCGGTGGGCCCGGCCACGGTGAGAGTACCTGGTGCGGCGGGGGTGCGGTCGGGCGAGCGAGGGAGGGGACCGACTCAGTTCCAGTCGGCGTACGAGGCGTATCCGGCGTCCGCGAGCTGGTCGGCGACGCCGTCGAGGTCCTCGGGCAGCAGGCTCCACACGATCAGGTCGGTGCGGATGTCCGCCCAGCCGCCGTCCTCCGTCTGCGTCCGCGCTATCCAGGCGTTGCGCAGCACGCCCTCGCTGATGCAGCCGATCTTCTGGGCGACCTGCTGGGAGGCGGTGTTGTCGGCGGCGGTGCGCAGCTCGACGCGCTCGAAGCGCTGGTCCCGGAAGAGCCACTGCGCGGCGGCGAGCACGGCCTCGGTGGCATAGCCCTCGCCGCGCGCCCAGGGGGCGACGACGTAGCCGACCTCGGTGGCCAGGGTGCGCCAGTTGGTGTTCTGCAGGTGGATGACGCCGACCAGGCGCTGGGTGAGGAACTCGGTGACGGCGAAGACGATCCCGCGCCCCGAGGTGCGCTCGGCGGGGGCGTGCAGGGTTACGAACTCCAGGGCGTCACGGGCCGTGTAGGGCTGGGGCACGGAGGTCCAGGCGATGACTTGCTCGTCGTTCATCATCTCGATGTGCGCCGGGATGTCGTCCTCGTCGAAGGCGCGCAGCACCAGCCGGTCCGTGCTGATGGAGATGTCCGGGAACACCGGGGTCGGGGTAGTCATGTGCCGCTCCATGCCGGGGGACGGTCGTCAGGCCGTAAAGGCACAGCATGCAGCATCGGCGCGGGGATGTGCATGGCCGGGGGGACGCCCGGGAGGTGGACGGCCACAACGGGGCCCCGCGCACCGTGCGGTGTGCGGGGCCCCGGCGCGGTGGCGGGAACTGACCGGCGGGGGTCAGGACTTGACGGCACCGAAGGCCGGGATGACCGAACCCTGGTACTTGTCCTGGATGAACTTCTTGACCTCGTCGGAGTTGAGGAGCTGGGCGAGCTTCTGGATCCGCGGGTCGGCCTCGTTGCCCTTCTTGACGGCGAGGAAGTTGGCGTACGGGTTGCCGTCGGCCTTCTCCAGGACGAGCGCGTCCTTGGCCGGGCTGAGCTTGGCCTCGATGGCGTAGTTGCCGTTGATGACCGCGGCGTCGACGTCGTTCAGGGCGCGGGGCAGCGTGGCGGCCTCGATCTCCTTGAACTTCAGGCCCTTGCTGTCCTTGATGTCGGAGAGCTTGGCGGAGGTGCCGACGCCTTCCTTCAGCGTGATCAGGCCCTGGGAGGCGAGCAGCTGGAGCGAACGGCCCTCGTTGGTGGTGTCGTTCGGGACCGCGATCGTCTGCCCGGAGGTGAGCTCCTTGGCGGACTTGACCTTCTTGGAGTAGAGGCCGAGCGGCTCCAGCTCGACGTTGACGACGGGCACGATCGTCGTGTGGTTCTTCTTGTTGAAGTCGTCGAGGTACGGCTTGTGCTGGAAGAAGTTGGCGTCGACCTGGCCCTGCTGGGTGGCGGTGTTCGGCAGCACGTAGTCCGTGAACTCCTTCACCTCCAGCTTGAGTCCGGCCTTCTCCGCCAGGTTCTTCTTGACGAAGTTCAGGATGTCGGCGTGCGGGGTCGGGGACGCCGCGACGACGAGCGCCTTGGAGGTGTCGGAGGAGGCGCCCTTGGCGCTCGACGGCTTGGGGTCGGAGGCCGTGCCGCAGGCGGTGAGGCCGAAGGCGAGGGCGGCGGTGGCGGCGGCAGCAGCGGTGATCTTGATGTTGTTACGCACGAAAAGTGCCTCTTTCTGGTGGTGCGGGTGGTCGCCCGGACAAGGAGTGCGGGCTCTGCGGAGGAAAGTTCAGGAGGTACGGCCCCGGCGGGCAAGGAGACGTACGGCGCCGTCGCCGATCAGCTGGACCACGGTGACGATGGCGATCAGCACACCGACGGTGATGAGCATGAACGGGGTCTCGAAGCGCTGGAAGCCGTAGGTGATGGCCTTGGAGCCGAGGCCCTCGCCACCGACCGCGCCGGCCATCGCCGAGTAGCTGACCAGGGTGATCACGGTGGTGGTGAGCGCGGCGATCAGCGAGGGAAGCGCCTGCGGGAGCAGCACCTTGCCGACGATGGTGGGGATGGAGCCGCCCATCGACTGGACCGCCTCGACCAGTCCGTGGTCGACCTCGCGGATCGCGGTCTCGACGAGCCGGGCGAAGAACGGGATGGCGCCGACGGCGAGCGGCACGATCATCGCGCTGGGGCCGATGAAGGTGCCGACCACCCAGGTGGTGAAGGGGATCAGCGCGATCAGCAGGATGATGAACGGCATCGAGCGGCCGATGTTCACGATCACGCCGATGACCTTGTTCACCGGGCGGTTCTGGAGCAGCCCGCCCTTGTCGGTGAGTACGAGCAGCACACCCAGCGGCAGTCCGCCCGCGACGGTGACCAGACTGGACCAGAGCACCATGTAGAGGGTGTCGATGGTTCCCTGGGACAGCAGCGGCTGCATCTCGGACCAGCTCACTTGGCACCTTCCTTGACCGGGGCGGCGATCTGCGCCGGGATGTCCACTGCGGCGTCGGCCACGTCGGATTCGACGACGTCGACCTGGAGGCCCTGCTCGCGCAGGAAGCCGACCGGGACGACGTTCTCCTCGTACCGTCCGGGCAGCTCGATGCGCATCCGGCCGATCTGCCTGCCGCCGACGGTGTCCATCGCGGCGCCGAGGATCGAGATGTCGACGTTGTACGTGCGCGCCAGCTGCGAGATGACCGGCTGGGTCGCCGACTCGCCGTGGAAGGTCACGTCGACGACGGTCCGCCCGGGGCCGGTGGCCTCGCCGGTCACCGGGAACAGCTCGGCGGCGAGCTCGGAGCCGGGGGTTGCGAGGAGCTCGCCGACGGTGCCGGACTCGATGATCCTGCCCCGCTTCATCAGCGCGGCCGAGTCGCAGACCGTCTTGACGACGTCCATCTCGTGGGTGATGAGCAGCACGGTGAGGCCGAGCTGCTGGTTGAGGTCGCGCAGCAGCTGGAGGATGGAGCGGGTGGTCTCCGGGTCCAGCGCGCTGGTCGCCTCGTCGGAGAGCAGCACCTTGGGATCGCCGGCCAGGGCGCGGGCGATGCCGACGCGCTGCTTCTGGCCGCCGGAGAGCTGGGCGGGGTACGCCTTGGCCTTGTCGGCGAGGCCGACCAGGTCGAGGAGTTCGAGGGCTTTGCGGGAGCGCTCCTTGCCGGAGACGCCGAGGATCTCCAGCGGCAGCTCGATGTTGTCCTGCACATTGCGCGCGGAGAGCAGGTTGAAGTGCTGGAAGACCATGCCGATACGGCTGCGCGCCTGGCGCAGCTCCTTGCCGGCGCGGCGGCCGCGCCCGGCGAGCGCGGTGAGGTCGACGCCGTCGACGGTCACCGTGCCGGTGGTCGGCCGCTCCAGGAGGTTGACGCAGCGGATGAGGGAGGACTTGCCGGCGCCGCTCTGGCCGATGACGCCGAAGACCTCGCCCTCGCGGACATGGAGGTCTACGCCGTCCAGGGCGGTGACCTCACGGCCGCGCGACTGGTAGACCTTGGTGAGGCCCGTAGTGGTGATCACAGGATTTCCGTCACTGTCGAGTGCGCGGCGCGGTGTCCGCCGGGCACGGGGCATTCGTGTTCGGGACGCGTCACAGCCACATCGGTGGTAACCGGGAGGCATGGCGTGCGCGGGCATGGCTCATGGGTCTCGCTTCGGGGCGCGAGGCTCAGGCGGGGGCCCTCAGAAGGCGCACATTCGACACATACAACGAGCACCGGGCGTGTTCATCGCCTCGGTCGCAAGGGTGCGGCTGCTCGTCGTGGTCATGCACGAAGTAAAGCAGAAGGAGCGAAGAGCGGATCAACGCTGTCCGTATTCCGGACATCAATGGACCGCCATACGGACACCCTCGGCACGGCCGACGGACGGCGAGGACGCCCAGGTCAACGCCCTCCTGCCCCGTCCGGCCTGGGCCGATACTCCCGGCAACGCATCCCCGCCGACAGCGGCCGCGGCCTCCCGGGTGACGGCGTCCTGTGGCCAAGGCCACGGCGGCCCGCCCGCCCCGGCCGGTCCCGCCCGGGGCGGGCGCATCGGGTGCTTCGGGCCGTAATACGCTCGTTCTCATGCTTGACGCCCTGACGGTCGCGGTCGCCGCCGCCGCGCTCGCCCTCGCCGCCTGGTGCGGCTTCGCCGCCTACCGGGACCAGCCCACCAAGGACTGGCACTTCATCGGCATGGCCGTGGTCTCCGTGCTGGCCCTGGCCCAGCTCGTGGTCGGCGTCGTGCAGCTGGGACGGGGCGAGCGGCCCGACCAGGGCATGGCGATCTTCATCGCCTATCTGGTGGGCTCGTTCGCGGCGGTCCCGGCGGCGGGTCTGCTCTCGCTGAGCGAGCGGACCAAGTGGGGCTCCGTGACGGTCTCGGCCGGCGCGGTAGTGCTCGCGGTGCTCGAAGTGCGTCTCTACGACATCTGGGGAGGGTGACCGTGGCCGAGTCCACCACCGAGTCCACCGGGCGGAACGAGTCCGACGGCAGGAGGCTGGGCAGCGGCCCCGGCCGCGTACTGGTCTGGTTCTACGGGGTGTTCACCGTCGCCGCCGCCTCCCGCTCGGTCGTCCAGATGATCCAGGACTTCGGCAGGGCGCCGCTGGCGTACGTCCTTTCGGCCGTGGCCGCCGTGGTGTACGGGTTCATCACGTTCTCGCTGGTACGCGGCGGCGAGCGGCTGCGCCGCACGGCGCTGGTGTGCTGCGCCGCCGAGCTGGTCTTCGTCCTGACCGTGGGCACCTGGACGCTCGCGGACAAGTCCGCGTTCCCCGATGCCACGGTCTGGTCGGACTACGGCGCGGGCTACCTGCTCATCCCGGTGATCCTGCCGGTCCTGGGCATGCTGTGGCTGCGCAGGAACAGGGACGAGGCGGCAGCCGCCCAGGCCTAGGCGCTCGCGACGAACTCCCGGGCCGACGCCTCCTTCTCCAGGGTGACCAGCGACAGGCGGGGGCTCAGCGCCTCCGTGGAGACCGGCGCGTAGCCGTGCTTGCGGTACAGCCGCAGGTTGGAATCGCTGCGATGCCCCGTGAGGAGCTGGAACCTCTTGGCCGACAGCTGGCCGGCGAAGTGGTCCTCTATGGCGCTCAGCAGCCGGCTGCCCAGGCCGTGGCCCTGCATCCGGGGGTGCACGATCAGCTTGTCGATCCGGCCGGTGCCCGACGCGTCCACGCTGCCTCTGACCGAGGCGACCACCTCGTCGCCGAGCCGCGCCACCAGCGCGTACCCGCGCCCGAGCTCGCTGCGCAAACCGTCGAGCGTCTGGGTGAGCGGCTCGATGGAGTAGTCGCCGTAGAGCTCCGCCTCGCTCTGGTAGCAGAGGTACTGAAGCTTGAGGATCTGCTCGCAGTCGCCTTCACGCGCCGCAGAGATGATCACGCTCATGCCCATGTGTGCATGCCTTCCGCTCACCTGTCCGCCGGTTGTCTAACGCTCCATTCCCCGCAGGCCAGGAGCCGCAACCTCCGCCGCGAGCATTCTGCGCAGGCATCCCAGGCAACGGGAACGCATCGGCCCCAGACTCCCCTGTGAGATATCCAACTCCCCTGCGATTTCGCGGTAGGTGAGGTCGCTGGGCGAAAGAAGTGCGGTCAGCAGGCGCGGGCAGTTCCCCGGAGTTCTGGCCACGGCCGTACGCAGAGCACTGCTCAGTTCCTCGCTCAGAACCTGGCGTTCCGGGCCTGTTTCCGGGTCGGCGGCCGGTTCAGCGGCGAACGGCAGTTCGCGCCGCGCCCGGCGGCGGGCTCGTCTCACTTCCGCCCGAACGGCCCAACGCACCCACGGCACGGGGTCCGCCGGACGGATTTCCAGCAGACGCACCCAGACGTCCTGTTCGAGGTCGGCCGGGTCGACTCCGGCGCCCGGCGCCTCCGCGGCGGCCTCGGCGGCCAGCAGCGGGCTCAGCTCTTTGACGAGGTCCATGCCCGGCGGGACGCGACCACCGCGCGAGGCGGTTTCGACGGCGGCCGCATCTCACCCGTAAGTGAAGACTCGTATACGAGAGCTACCGGTACGGGGCTAGCGCTTCGCGCGGAAGTCCGCTGCGGCGAGCAGCGCGGTGTCCGCGTTGTCGGAGAAGACCGCGTCGATGCCGGTCGCGAAGTACGCCTTGAAGGCCCCGAAGGCGTCCCCGTAGGCGTTGGGGTCGGTGCCGCGCCGGAAGTCGGCGGGCAGGAAGGTGTTCTCGTCGCGCATCGTGTACGGGTGGAGGACGAGGCCGTGCGCGTGGGCGTCCGCGACCAGGGTGGTCGGCTTGGTGAGCCGGCCCGCCGCGTCCTTGGGGACGATCAGGTCCAGGGTCGGGCCGATGCCCTGCGCGTACGAGGCGATCCACTTCAGGCCCTCGGGCTTGACCAGGTCGTCGGTCGTGCGCGGGTCGCCGCTCACCACGAAGTCCCAGGGCCGGGTGCCGGTGCCGGAGAGCAGCACGACCGACGGGGTGTCGACCAAGCGGCTCAGCCGCTGGATGCTGCTGGGCTCGAAGGACTGGAGGAACTGCGGGGAGTCGGCGCGGTGGCGTCCGTAGCGGCGCAGCAGCTTGGCGACCCGGTCCTCCAGGGGAAGGCCGAGCCCCCGGAAGTAGGTGGGGTGCTTGGTCTCGGTGTGCAGCCAGATGCGACGGCCCAGGCGGCGGCCCTCGCGCTCGGCCCACTGGAGGACCTCCTCGAAGGTGGGCACCTCCCAGCGGCCGTCGTAGAGCGTGTTGCGCTGACGGACGGCGGGCAGCCGCTCCTTGGCGCGCAGGGTCTTGAGCTCGGCGAGCGTGAAGTCCTCGGTGAACCAGCCGGTGACGGCCACGCCGTCGATGGTCTTGGTGGCCTTGCGGGCGGCGAACCCGGGGTGGTCGGCGACGTCCGTGGTGGCGGTGATGTCGTTCTCGTGACGGCAGACCAGATGCCCGTCCTTGGTGGGGACGAGGTCCTGCTCGATGACGTGCGCGCCGAGGTCCAGGGCGTGCTGGTAGGAGCCGAGGGTGTGCTCGGGGCGGTATCCGGCGGTGCCGCGGTGCCCGATCACGTACGGGACCGGCAGGTCCTTGTACGTGCCGTGGCGGCGGGCGTCGCCGTGCCCCTGCCGGGTCTGCGCGCTCGCGGCCGCGGCGGGCAGCCCGGCGGCCGCCGTGCCCAGAACCGCCGCGCCGAGCACGGTGCGCCGCCCGGGGCTCATCCGCTCACCCTGTGTCATGAACGCTCCTTGGAAGTGCCTGTTGTTCCGCGTGTCCCGAACCTGTCAACGGGAGGGGACGAGCGTAGGCGTACACCCCTTAAGGAGGGGAGCCCCCACGGCCAATGGGGGCGGAACGTGGCGTAAACACACGTCACCATCGCGTATCCACTCCGTGAACCCGATGTGCGATCAGACGCGGCCCGCGAGTATCGTCCTCACCTGCGCGGACCTCATTCCGCGCGGACCCCAGCCCACGACCCCGGAGGAAGCGTTGTCCCGACTCGCGCTCATCAAGGCAGTGCTCGGACCGATCATGCGCCTGATGTTCCGTCCGCAGGTGGAGGGCGTCGAGAACATTCCGGGGACGGGTCCGGTCATCCTCGCGGGCAACCACCTGACGTTCATCGACTCGATGATCATGCCGGTGTGCCTGGACCGTCCGGTGTACTTCATCGGCAAGGACGAGTACGTCACGGGCAAGGGCCTCAAGGGCCGGCTGATGGCGTGGTTCTTCAGCGGCGTCGGCATGATCCCGGTCAACCGCGACGGCGGCCACGGCGGTGTCGCGGCGCTGATGACGGGGCGTCAGGTCCTGGAGGAGGGCAAGGTCTTCAGCATCTACCCGGAGGGCACCCGCTCCCCCGACGGCCGTCTGTACCGCGGTCGCACCGGCATCGCGCGGCTGACCCTGATGACCGGTGCGCCGGTCGTGCCGTTCGCGATGATCGGCACGGACAAGATCCAGCCGAGCGGGGCGGGGCTGCCGCGGCCCGGCAAGGTGACGGTCCGCTTCGGCGAGCCGATGGAGTTCTCGCGGTACGAGGGCATGGACCGGGACCGCTATGTGCTGCGGGCCGTCACGGACTCGGTGATGGCGGAGGTCATGCGGCTGTCCGGGCAGGAGTACGTGGACATGTACGCCACGAAGGCGAAGGCGGCGTAGCCGCCGCCTTGGGGGCGCGGGGAACTGCGCGTTCAGCCCAGCACGGTCCGCAGGCGGAGAGGTTGCCTCTTCGGGTGCGGACCGTCTTGGGTTGAGCGCGCCCACGCGGCGGAGCCGCACAGTGTCACAGCCCCGCGTCCCTTTGGGGCACTCGTGGCTGGGAGCGACCGCGTGGCGGAGCCGCTACGGGGCTCACGGGTGCTCCAGGCCCTCCTCCAAGCGCTGGCCCCGCAGCAGGAACCACGCCGCCACCGCCGTCGCGAACAGGACCGTGCTGCCGACGGCCGCGGCCGTCTGGAAGCCGTCCGTGAAGGCGTCCCGGGCGGCCGACAGCATCGGGGCCGCCTGCTCGGCCGGGAGTCGCGCGGCCGACTCCACCGCGCCGCCGAGCGAGTCGTGGGCCTCCTCGGAGACCCCCGCGGGCAGGCCCGCCGGGGCCTCGAAGCCGCGGTAGATGCCCGTGACCACCGAGCCGAGCAGCGCGATACCGAGGGCCGCGCCCAGTTCGTACGCGGTCTCGGAGACCGCCGACGCCGCCCCGGCCTGCTCCTTCGGCACGCTGGAGAGGATCACGTCGGCGGTGACCGTGAAGGCGAGGCCGGCTCCCAGGCCGCCCACGAACAGCGCGATCCCGAGGGCGATGACCCCCGTGTCGGCCGTGATCGCCACGCAGGCCGCGAGGGCCGCGCCCACCGCCGCCAGCCCCACGGCGACCGCGCTGCGCACCGAGCCCCGGCGGGCCGCATGGCCCGCCGCGAGTCCGGCGCCCACCGCGCCCACGGCCGCGGGCAGTTCGATCAGCCCGGCCTCCAAGGGCGAGCGCCCCTGGACCAGTTGGAGGAACTGGGAGAGGAAGAACACCAGGCCGGACAGGCCCAGGATGGTCAGCAGATCGGCCAGGACCGCGCCGGAGAAGCCGCGGTGGTGGAAGAGCCGTATGTCGAGCAGCGGTGAGTCGAGGGTCAGCTGGCGGCGTACGAACCAGACCAGGGCCAGCACGCCCACCGCCGCCACCCCGGCGATCTCCAGGCCGAAGCCGTTGGCCGCGGCCTCCTTCACCGCGTACACGATCGCGACCATGCCCACCAGCGACAGAAGGACGCTGACCACGTCCCACGGGCCCGGGTTGGGGTCGCGCGACTCGGGGAGCAGCTTGATGCCGACGAGCACGAGCACGGCCATCACGGGCAGGTTGATCAGGAAGACCGAGCCCCACCAGAAGTTCTCCAGGAGGAAGCCGCCGACGACCGGCCCGACGGCGGCGCCCGCCGAGGCCGCCGCACCCCAGATGCCGACGGCCAGGCTGCGCTCGCGGGGGTCGTGGAAGATGTTCCGGATCAGCGCCAGGGTGGACGGCATCAGGGTCGCGCCCGCCACGCCGAGGAGCGCCCGCGCGAAGATCATCATCTCGGGGCTTGAGGCGTACGCGTTGAGCACCGAGACCGCGCCGAAGGCCACCGCGCCGCAGAGCAGCAGCCGCTTGCGGCCGATCCGGTCGCCGAGGCTGCCCATCGAGACGAGCAGGCCCGCGATGACGAACGAGTAGATGTCGCCGATCCACAGCAGCTGCGGGCCGGACGGCTTCAGATCCTCGCTGAGGAACGGCGTGGCGAGTCCGAGCACGGTCGCGTCGACGGCGACGAGGAGCACGGCCAGTACGAGCACGGAGAGGGCGAGCCAGCGGCCCGGTTGGCGCACATCGTGGCCGGGCTCGGCCCGCCGGTCGGTACTGGTCATTTCTCCACGCTCCGTCGCGCTCCGCCGAGCAGCAGCTCGACGATCATGTACTGGAAGTCGTTGGCGGCGACCCGGCCGACCTGGACGGCCCAGGCGCAGGTGCCGATCAGGCCGTACAGGGCCTCGGTGAGCCATGCCGGGGTGAGGTCGATCCGGAACTCGCCCTGCTCCTGGCCGCGCCGGAAGAGCGCGGAGACGCGGGCGTCGAGCCGGGCCCAGCCCTCGTTCATCTGGTCGCCCTCGAAGAGCTGGTTCTCGGTGACCAGGAAGGCGAGCAGCCCGGCCGCGGGCTCCACCTCGGCGATCAGCCGCCGCAGCGCCTCGGGGGCGGGCCCCTCGTCCAGCCGGGCCGCGTCCAGAGCGGCTTCGAACCGCTCGATGCCGAAGTTCTCCAGCGCCCTGACCAGCGCGTCGCGGCCGGCGAAGTGGCGGTGCAGGGTGGCGCGCCCGATGCCGGCGGCGCGGGCCACCTCGTCCATCGTGGCGGTCGATTTACGGGAGAGCAGGGCGGCTGCCGTACGCAGCACCTGGTCGCGGTCCACGGTCATGAGACAACTATAGCCCGAATGAGACGTCAGCGTCTCATTCGAAATCCTGTCGACTCATGACCCCTTGGCTCACTAGCCTGGCGGGCGCCCCCTCAACACGCTCGGAAGGAACCCCAAGTGACCGACAACCGCGTCCCGCCGCCCCTCCTCGCCGGTGAGCGCGAGACGCTGCGGGCCTTCCTGGACTACCACCGCGCGACGCTCGCGATGAAGTGCGAGGGCCTGACCGACGACGAGCTGCGCGCGCAGTCCATGCCGCCCTCGACGCTCTCGCTGCTCGGTCTCGTACGGCACATGGCGGAGGTGGAGCGCACCTGGTTCCGCAAGGTCGTCAACGGCGAGGACATCACGCTGGTCTACTCGGACGTGAACGACTACCAGGTGGCGTACGACGCGAGCGGCGCCGGCCGGACGGACGCGTTCGAACGGTGGCAGGCCGAGGTCGAGCACTCCCGCCGCATAGAGCGCGAGGCCGAGTCGCTCGACGCGGTCGTCCATGCCTCCCGGTGGGACACGGACGTCTCGCTGCGGCTCGTGATGGTGCACGTGACGCTGGAGTACGCCCGCCACAACGGCCACGCGGACTTCCTGCGCGAGGGGATCGACGGGACGGTCGGGGCGTAACCGGCGTCCGGGCGCGCAGCGGCAACGCAAAGGGCCCGGACCGCCTTCACAGGCTGTCCGGGCCCTGCCCGTACCTCGTCAGCGGGTGCTGCGCCGGCGCCTGCGCAGCAGCACGACCGGGGCCGCGCCGAGCAGGCCGAGCGCGGCGGGCGCCGCCGCCGCGACCGTGCCGATACCCGACTGGCCGAAGGTGCTCGGCACCGGAAGCGTGTCCCAGCGGTTGATCGGCCAGGCGATGACGAGCGCGCGCCCGACGACCTTGTCGACCGGCACCGAGCCGCCGCCCGGCTGCTCCTGGTGGTAGCGGGAGTCCGCCGAGTTCTGCCGGTGGTCGCCCATGACCCAGATGCGGCCCTTGGGCACCGTGATCTTGAACTGGCTCTCCGGGTCCGTGCTGCACGGGGTGTTCCCGGCGAAGACGTACGGCTCGTTCAGCGCCTTGCCGTTGACCTTCAGGGGGCCCGTTCCCTTGCACTCCACGGTGTCCCCGCCGACCGCGACGACCCGCTTGATCAGGTCCTTCTCCTCGGCGGACGGCATCAGTCCGACGAAGCTGAGCACCTTCTGAACGGCGTTGGGCTGCGGCGTCGGCTCGCCCTGGAGCCAGTTGCCCGGGTCATGGAAGACGACGACCTCGCCACGCTCGGGCTCGGAGCCGAACCACGGCGTCAGCTTGTCCACCAGGACCCGGTCACCGCGCTGCAGCGTGTTCTGCATCGAGTCCGAGGGGATCGAGAACGCCTGCACCAGGAACGTCTTGATCAGCAGCGCGAGGATCAGCGCGATACCGATGAGCAGCGGCAGCTCCTTCCAGAAGGAGCGCTGCTTGCCGGTCTTCGGCGCGGTCCCGCCGACCGGTACGGCCGGCTCGCCGTGCACCGCCTCGGACGCCGTCGCCGTGCCCTCGGTCCCCTGGGGCCGGTCGAGCCCCTCCGGTCCCGCGGGGTCCTGCTGGGGCCGCTCGGCCTCCCCGTGTCCTTCTTGCGCGCCGACCGCCACGTCCCCCACGTCCACTCCCTCACCGCCGAAGGGACCATGGTCGCACGAAACGGGTGCCGCTGATCTACATCGGCGGCCCGGTCCATCCGTACGGGGCACGCGCGGCGCGCACACCCCGTACCGGTATCTCATTTCCTGGCGGTGGCCCAGGCGTGCTGGACGGTCAGGTCGGCCTTGACCTCGGCGAGTTGGACCGCGACGGCCGAGGGGGCGGTGCCGCCGCGGCCGTCGCGGGACGCGAGGGCGCCGGGGACGTTCAGGACGGTCCGCACCTCCGGCGTCAGATGCTCGGAGATCTTGGCGAACTGGTCGTCGGTGAGCTCGTCGAGCTCGATGCCCTGCGCCTCGCAGACCTTGACGCACTCCCCCGCGACCTCGTGCGCCACCCGGAACGGCACGCCCTGCTTGACCAGCCACTCCGCGATGTCGGTGGCGAGCGAGAAGCCCGCGGGCGCCAGCTCCTCCATGCGCTCCCTGTTGACCGTGAGGGTCGCCATCATCCCGGTGAACGCGGGCAGCAGCACCTCCAGCTGGTCGCAGGAGTCGAAGACCGGCTCCTTGTCCTCCTGGAGGTCGCGGTTGTACGCGAGCGGCAGGGCCTTCAGCGTCGCCATGAGGCCGGTCAGATTGCCGATCAGACGGCCGGACTTGCCGCGCGCCAGCTCCGCGATGTCCGGGTTCTTCTTCTGCGGCATGATCGAGGAGCCGGTGGAGAAGGCGTCGTGGAGGGTGACGAAGGAGAACTCCTTCGTGTTCCAGATGATGACCTCCTCGGCGATCCGGGAGAGGTTGACGCCGATCATCGCGGTGATGAAGGCGAACTCCGCCACGAAGTCGCGGGAGGCCGTGCCGTCGATGGAGTTGGCCGAGCTGCCGTGCTCGAAGCCGAGGTCGGCGGCGACCGCCTCCGGGTCGAGGCCGAGGCTGCTGCCCGCGAGCGCGCCCGATCCGTACGGGGAGACCGCCGTGCGCTCGTCCCACTGCCGCAGCCGCTCGGCGTCCCGGGACAGGGACTGGACGTGGGCCAGCACGTGATGGGCGAAGAGGACCGGCTGGGCGTGCTGGAGGTGGGTGCGGCCGGGCATCGCCACATCGTGGTGTGCCTCGGCGAGGCCGACCAGCGCGTCCTGGAGCTCGGCGACCAGGCCGCCGATGATCCGGGCGTGGTCGCGCAGGTACATCCGGAAGAGCGTGGCGACCTGGTCGTTGCGGGAGCGGCCGGCGCGCAGCTTGCCGCCGAGGTCGGGGCCGAGCCGCTCAAGGAGGCCCCGCTCCAGGGCGGTGTGCACGTCCTCGTCCGCGATGGTGCCGACGAACGAGCCGTCGGCGACGTCGGCCTCCAGGTGGTCGAGGCCGGCGATCATCCGCTGGAGCTCGTCCTCGGTGAGCAGGCCCGCCTTGTGGAGCACTCGGGCGTGAGCGCGTGAACCGGCGATGTCGTACGGCGCGAGCCGCCAGTCGAAGTGGACCGACGCCGACAGCTTCGCCAGCGCCTCCGCCGGACCGTCGGCGAAACGGCCGCCCCAGAGCCGGACGTCACCGTTGTTGCTGCTCACAGCTGCTGCTCCTCACAAGGGTGGATATACGGCCGCCTCCCCGCCGCAGAGGATCGGGGAGGCGGCAATACCGACGAGTCGTCGTTACGCCAGGTCGACGTCAGGCTATGCCTGCAGATCACGCCGCGCGGCGATCTTCGACGAGAGGCCGAAGATCTCGATGAAGCCCTGCGCCTTGGACTGGTCGAAGGTGTCGCCCGAGTCGTAGGTGGCGAGGTTGAAGTCGTACAGCGACTCCTCGGACTTCCGGCCGGTGACGACGGCGCGGCCACCGTGCAGGGTCATCCGGATGTCGCCGGTGACGTGCTGGTTGGCCTCGTTGATGAAGCCGTCCAGGGCCCGCTTGAGCGGGGAGAACCACAGGCCGTCGTAGACCATCTCGCCCCAGCGCTGCTCGACCTGCCGCTTGTAGCGGGCGAGTTCGCGCTCGACGGTGACGTTCTCCAGCTCCTGGTGCGCGGTGATCAGCGCGATCGCGCCGGGCGCCTCGTACACCTCGCGGGACTTGATGCCCACGAGCCGGTCCTCGACCATGTCGATCCGGCCGATGCCCTGGCCGCCGGCGCGCTCGTTGAGCTGCTGGATCGCCTGGAGCACGGTGACGGGCCTGCCGTCGATGGCGACCGGGACGCCCTCCTTGAAGGAGATGACAACCTCGTCGGCCTCGCGCTGCTCGGCCGGGTTCGAGGTGTACTCGTAGATGTCCTCGATCGGCGCGTTCCAGATGTCCTCCAGGAAGCCGGTCTCGACGGCCCGCCCGAAGACGTTCTGGTCGATCGAGTACGGCGACTTCTTGGTGGTGGCGATGGGGAGGTTCTTGGCCTCACAGAAGGCGATCGCCTTGTCCCGGGTCATCGCGTAGTCACGGACCGGGGCGATGCACTTCAGGTCGGGGCCGAGCGCGGCGATGCCGGCCTCGAACCGCACCTGGTCGTTGCCCTTGCCGGTGCAGCCGTGGGCGACCGTGGTGGCGCCGTGCTTCTGTGCGGCGGCCACCAGGTGCTTGACGATGGTCGGCCGGGAGAGGGCCGACACCAGCGGGTAACGGTCCATGTACAGGGCGTTGGCCTTGATCGCCGGGAGGCAGTACTCGTCGGCGAACTCGTCCTTCGCGTCCGCGACCTCGGCCTCGACGGCACCGCAGGCGAGCGCGCGCTTGCGGATGACGTCCAGGTCCTCGCCACCCTGGCCGACGTCCACGGCAACGGCGATGACCTCGGCGCCCGTCTCCTCGGCGATCCAGCCGATGGCGACGGAGGTGTCCAGACCGCCCGAGTAGGCGAGTACGACGCGCTCGGTCACGGGTTTCTCCTTACGGTGCATTCGGTGATGGGTATAACTATGCAGTGCTCCGTATGTTTTGTCAACGAGAGGTACGACGGGAGGGGCGAGGGTCCACCGGGAGGCGGCCGGGAGGCCGTCGGGAGGCCGTCGCCACGCGGCTGGGGTAACGGTTCGGCCCCCTGAGAGGACGTCAGCGGGCGGGCCGCGTACGGTCTCGGGCATGATGCGTACCGCTCTCGCGCTCGGCGCGGCCCTGCTCGCGCTCGCGACCCCGGCCGCCGTGGCGGACTCCTGCCCGTTCCACGCGCCGCACCTGCCCAACCGGATGGCCGACACCGGCGGCGGCACCCAGCTGATCACCGCCGAGGCATCGTCCACCGGCTCCACCACGGGCACGGTGACCTGGTGGAACAAGCGCGGGCCGCTGTGGGTGGTGGCGGGCCGGGCCGACGCCAGGTTCGGCTCCAACGGCCTGGTCGAGGGCACCGCCCGCAAGCAGAACACCAGCACCACCCCGACCGGCCTCTACGACCTGCCGTACGCCTTCGGCACCACGGCCGCGCCCGCCGGGACCCGGTCCTCCTACCGCCGTGCCACCGACAGGTCCTGGTGGTGCGAGGACACCGCCTCGCAGGCGTACAACCGCTGGGTGGAGGGCCTGCCCGCCGACTGCCGCGCGAGCGAGTCCGAGCGGATCACCGCCTTCCCCACGCAGTACGCCCGCGCCCTGGTGGTCGGGTTCAACTACGACCAGCCGGTGCGCGGGCGGGGTGCGGGGATCTTCCTGCACATCAACGGGAAGGGGGCGACGGCCGGTTGCGTGTCCGTCCCGGCGGACGCGATGGCCCGCATCCTGGCCTGGGCGGACCCGGCCAAGCACCCCCATATCGCGATCGGCACGGCGTCCGGGCCGACCGCGATCACGCGTTACTGAACCGCCTCCCGCCTAGCGGTCGTTCTGCGCCAGGCGCAGCAGGTGGTCGGCCAGGGCCTGGCCGCCGGCCGGGTCGCGGCTGATCAGCATCAGGGTGTCGTCACCCGCGATCGTGCCGAGGATGTCGTGCAGTTCGGCCTGGTCGATGGCCGAGGCGAGGAACTGGGCGGCGCCCGGCGGCGTACGCAGCACCACCAGGTTGGCGGAGGCCTCCGCGGAGATCAGCAGCTCCGCGGAGAGCCTGCGCATCCGCTCCTCCTTGGCCGACTCGCCGAGGGGGGCCTTGGGCGTGCGGAAGCCGCCCTCGCTGGGCACCGCGTAGATCAGCTCGCCGCCGGTGTTGCGGATCTTCACCGCGCCCAGCTCGTCGAGGTCGCGGGAGAGCGTCGCCTGGGTGACGCTCAGCCCGTCGTCCGCGAGCAGCTTGGCGAGCTGGCTCTGGGACCGCACCGGCTGTCGGTTCAGGATGTCCACGATCCGGCGGTGGCGGGCGGTGCGGGTCTGCGGTACGGCGGGGCCGCCCGGCTCGGAGTCCTGCGCCTCGTCGGTCATCGTCGTCTCATTCTCCGGATCTTCCGTCCCCGTTGGTCACTGCGTCGAGGACGCCGGGCAGCGACTGGAGGAACGCGTCCACCTCCGCGTCACCGATGATCAGCGGCGGCATGAGCCGTACGACATCGGGGGCGGGCGCGTTGACCAGGAAGCCGGCGTCCTGGGCCGCCCGCTGCACCTGAGCTGCGACGGCCTCGGTGAGCACGATACCCAGCAGCAGGCCCGCGCCACGGACATGGGAGACCAGCGGGTGCCCCAGCGCCTCGATTCCGCCCCGCAGCCGCTCCCCCAGCCGCTTCACGCGGTCGAGGGCGCCGTCGGCGGCGAGGGTGTCCAGAACGGCGAGTCCGGCCGCGCACGCCACCGGGTTCCCGCCGAAGGTCGTACCGTGCTGACCGGGCTTCAGGAGGTCGGCGGCCGGGCCGAAGACGACGGTGGCGCCGATGGGCAGACCGCCGCCGAGGCCCTTGGCCAGGGTGACGAGGTCGGGCAGGACGCCCTCGTGCTGCTGGTACTCGAACCAGGTGCCGGTGCGGCCGATGCCGGTCTGCACCTCGTCCAGGACGAGCAGCGTGCCGGTGGCCGCGGTGATCTCGCGGGCCGCCCGCAGATAGCCCTTGGGCGGTACGACCACGCCGTTCTCGCCCTGGATGGGCTCGATGACGACCAGCGCGGTCTCCTCGGTGACCGCGGCCCGCAGCGCCTCGACGTCCCCGTACGGCACGTGCGTGACGTCGCCGGGCAGCGGGCGGAAGGGCTCCTGCTTCTTCGGCTGGCCGGTGAGGGAGAGCGCGCCCATCGTCCGGCCGTGGAAGCCGCCTTCGGTCGCGACCATGTGCCCGCGCCCGGTCAGCCGCCCGATCTTGAAGGCGCCTTCGTTGGCCTCGGCGCCCGAGTTGCAGAAGAAGACCCGGCCCGGCCGCCCGAAGAGCTCGATCAGCCGCTCGGCGAGCGCCACCGGGGGCTCGGCGATGTACAGGTTGGAGACATGGCCGAGCGAGGCGATCTGGCGGGACACCGCCTCGACGACGGCCGGGTGGCCGTGGCCGAGGGCGTTGACCGCGATGCCGCCGACGAAGTCGGTGTACTCGGTGCCGTCCGCGTCCCACACCCTGGCGCCCGCGCCGCGCACGAGCGCCAGGCCCGGGGTGCCGTAGTTGTCCGTCATGACCCGCTGCCAGCGCTGGGCCAGCTCCTGACCGGTCACTGTGCTTCCCCCTGCTGGTTGTCGGGCACGACCATCGTGCCGATGCCCTCGTCCGTGAAGATCTCAAGAAGGATGGAGTGCGGGACGCGGCCGTCGATCACGCGCGCGGTGGTGACGCCGTTGCGCACGGCGAACAGACAGCCCTCCATCTTGGGGACCATGCCGCTGGAGAGGTCGGGCAGCAGCTTCTCCAGCTGGCTCGCGGTGAGCCTGCTGATGACCTCGTCGCTGTGCGGCCAGTCCTCGTAGAGGCCCTCGACGTCGGTGAGGACCATCAGGGTCTCGGCGCCCAGCGCAGCCGCAAGAGCCGCAGCCGCCGTATCAGCATTGACGTTGTAGACATGTCCGTCGTCCTGGGAGCGGGCGATCGAGGAGATGACCGGGATCCGGCCGTTGTCGAGCAGCGCCTCGATGGCGCCGGTGTCGATCGCGGTGATCTCACCGACCCGGCCGATGTCGACGAGCTCGCCGTCGATCTCGGGGCGGTGCTGGGTGGCGGTGATGGTGTGGGCGTCCTCGCCGGTCATTCCGACGGCGAGCGGGCCGTGCTGGTTGAGCAGCCCGACGAGCTCGCGCTGGACCTGCCCGGCGAGCACCATCCGTACGACGTCCATGGCCTCGGGCGTGGTGACGCGAAGGCCCGCCCTGAACTCGCTGACCAGGCCGTGTTTGTCGAGCTGGGCGCTGATCTGGGGGCCGCCGCCGTGCACCACGACGGGCTTGAGGCCGGCGTGCCGCAGGAAGACGACGTCCTGGGCGAAGGCGGCCTTGAGCGCCTCGTCGACCATGGCGTTGCCGCCGAACTTGATGACGACGGTCCTGCCGTGGTGGCGGGTCAGCCACGGCAGCGCCTCGATGAGGATCCGCGCCTTCGGGAGGGCGGTGTGCTTACGGGTACTCATGGGCGCAGCCCATTCCTTGGAAGGGTGGTGGTGGGAGACGGGTGGGCGCTCATGAGCTGTACGCGCTGTTCTCGTGGACGTAGTCGGCGGTGAGGTCGTTGGCCCAGATGACGACGGGCCCGGCGGATCCGGCGGCGAGGTCGGCGGTGATCCGGACCTCCCGGTAGCGCATGTCGACGAGGTCGCGGTCCTCTCCGACAGAACCGTTCTCGCAGACCCACACGCCGTTGATGGCGACGTTCAGCCGGCCGGGGTCGAAGGCCGCCTTGGTGGTGCCGATGGCGGAGAGCACCCGGCCCCAGTTGGGGTCCTCGCCGTGGATGGCGCACTTGAGGAGGTTGTTGCGGGCGATGGAACGCCCGACCTCGACGGCGTCGTCCTCGCTCGCGGCGTTCACCACCTCGATGCGGATGTCCTTGCTGGCGCCCTCGGCGTCCCCGATCAGCTGGCGGGCGAGGTCGTCGCAGACGGTCCGTACGGCCTCGGCGAACTCCGCGTACTCCGGGGCGGCTTCGGAGGCGCCGGAGGCGAGCAGCAGCACGGTGTCGTTGGTGGACATGCAGCCGTCGGAGTCGACCCGGTCGAAGGTGGTGCGGGTGGCGTCGCGCAGGGCGCGGTCCAGGACCGGGGTGTCCAGGTCGGCGTCGGTGGTGAGGACGACGAGCATGGTGGCGAGGCCGGGGGCGAGCATGCCGGCGCCCTTGGCCATACCGCCGACGGTCCAGCCGTCCTTGGTCACGACGGACGTCTTGTGGACGGTGTCGGTGGTCTTGATGGCGATGGCGGCCTTCTCGCCGCCGTGTGCGGAGAGCTCAGCGGCGGCCTTCTCGATGCCCGGCAGCAGCTTGTCCATCGGGAGCAGTACGCCGATGAGCCCCGTCGACGCGACGGCGACCTCGCCCGCGCTGTGGCCCTCCAGCACCTCGGCCACCTTCTCGGCGGTGGCGTGGGTGTCCTGGAAGCCCTTCGGTCCCGTACAGGCGTTGGCGCCACCGGAGTTGAGGACGACGGCGGTGACCGCCCCGCCCTTCAGGACCTGCTCCGACCACAGGACGGGAGCTGCCTTGACGCGATTGGAGGTGAAGACGCCGGCCGCGGCTCGGCGGGGCCCGGTGTTGACCACGAGGGCCAGGTCCGGGTTGCCGTTCTCCTTGATCCCGGCGGCGATGCCCGCCGCCGTGAATCCCTTGGCTGCCGTCACGCTCACTGTGTCTCCTCGTTCGCTTCTCCGCCCGCGCGGCGCGCCGCTGCGGCTTTCTCCCCCAGTGCCTTAAGGGCCTGGGCGGTACCCCCAGTCGACCGCGGACCGGTGGCCGCGCGTGCTCCCCCGGCTACCGCTGGGAGGTGCCCCCAGCTCACGGCGCGACTCCGGTCGTGGTCAGGCCCGTGGTCTCGTCGAGCCCCAGGGCGATGTTCATGCTCTGCACCGCGGCGCCCGCGGTGCCCTTGGTCAGGTTGTCGAGGGCGGCGACCACCACGATCCGGTGGGCGCTCTCGTCGTACGCGACCTGGATCTGCACGGCGTTGGAGCCGTACACGGACGCGGTGGCGGGCCACTGCCCCTCGGGGAGCAGATGGACGAACGGCTCGTCGGTGAACGCCTTCTGGTACGCCGCCCGTACGGCCTCGGCGCCCACCCCCGGCTTCGCCTTGGCGGAGCAGGTGGCGAGGATGCCGCGGGCCATGGGGGCGAGGGTCGGTGTGAAGGAGACGGTGACGCGCTCCCCGGCGGCCGTGCTCAGGTTCTGGATCATCTCGGGGGTGTGGCGGTGGCCGCCTCCGACGCCGTACGGCGACATCGACCCCATCACCTCGCTGCCGAGCAGGTGCGGCTTGGGGGCCTTGCCCGCGCCGGAGGTGCCGGAGGCCGCGACGATCACGGCCTCGGGCTCGGCGATGCCGCTCTCGTACGCGGGGAAGAGCGCCAGCGAGACGGCGGTGGGGTAGCAACCGGGGACCGCGATGCGCCTGGCCCCCTCCAGCGCGGCGCGGCCGCCCGGCAGTTCGGGCAGCCCGTAGGGCCAGGTCCCGGCGTGCGGCGAGCCGTAGAACTTCTCCCAGTCGGCGGCGTCCTTCAGCCGGAAGTCGGCGCCCATGTCCACGACCAGCACCTCGTCGCCGAGTTGCTCGGCGACGGCGGCGGACTGCCCGTGCGGCAGCGCCAGGAACACGACGTCGTGGTCGCGGGCGAGCACCTCGACGGTGGTCGGCTCAAGCACACGTCCGGCCAGCGGCAGCAGGTGCGGCTGCAGCGCGCCGAGCCGCTGCCCGGCGTTGCTGTTCCCGGTCAGGGCGCCGATCTCGACACCGGGGTGCGCAATGAGTAGCCGCAGCAGTTCCCCGCCCGCATACCCACTCGCCCCGGCCACTGCCGCTCGTACCGCCATCGAAGCCTCCTCGTCGATGGCATGACTATACGCAACTATGCAGTTTTATGCAAAGGTCCTTTCGGGCCGCCGCCGCTCTCCTGTGACTGCCGTCGCAGACGGGTGCATAAGACCATCGGCATGGCACTGCGACCTGTTCAGGCCTCGATCCCGCCACCACCCCCGCGGCCCACCAGGCGGAGTTGGTCGCGCGCCTGAAGGCTCCCGGTGCGGCGCCCGTCGACGTGGGCCGGGGCGACGTCCCGTGGACATGCCTCGCCGACCCTCTGCGTCCTCGCCCCGGCCCGAGGCGGAGCCTGACGGCACCCCGGCATGTGAGCCCTGTCGCTCCCCCGGCACCCGCCCCTCAGTACCCCGTGGGCCGCACCAGCCCCGTCTCGTACGCGAAGACCGCGGCCTGGGTGCGGTCGCGGAGGGCGAGTTTGACCAGGATGCGGCTGACGTGGGTTTTCACCGTCTGCTCGGCCACCGTCAGCGCTGCGGCGATCTCCGCGTTGGAGAGGCCCTGGGCGATCAGGGACAGAACCTCCGTCTCGCGTTCGGTCAGGGTGGCCACGCGGTCCTTCAGCGGGGCGCGGGGGGCGCCGACGGTGCGGGAGAACTCGGCTATCAGGCGCTTGGTCACACCCGGCGAGAGCAGGGCGTCGCCGGCCGCCACCACCCTTACCGCGTGGGCCAGTTCGGCGGCGGAGGCGTCTTTCAGGAGGAAGCCGGAGGCGCCCGCGCGCAGGGCCTCGTACACGTACTCGTCCAGGTCGAAGGTGGTCAGGATGAGGACCCTGACCGTGGTGTCGGCGGGGGCGGTGACGCGGCGGGTGGCCTCGATGCCGCCGAGCTCGGGCATCCGGACGTCCATCAGGACGACGTCGGGGGCCAGTTCGGCGACCTTGGCCACGGCGTCGAGGCCGTCGACCGCCTGGCCGACCACCTCGATGCCGGGTTCGGCGTTGAGCAGCACCGTCAGACCCTGCCGGACCATCATCTGGTCGTCGGCGATCAGGACGCGGATGGCGGGCGTCGTCATGGGGTTTCCTCGGTGGGCTTCGTGGAGGTGGTGGTGCGGGCCGTGGGCAGCAGGGCCGTGATCTCGTAGCCGCGCTCCGGGGTTGCCCCGGTGGCCAGTTCGCCCCCCAGCATCGCAGCCCGCTCCCGCATCCCCAGCAGGCCGTGGCCGGTGCCCGGCGAGGGCGGGGCGGTCCCGGTGGGCCGGGAGTTGGTGACGCGGACGGTGACCGAGGACGGGTGGTAGCCGATCTCCACCCGCACGCTCGCCCCGGGCGCGTGCCGCATCGCGTTGCTCAGCGCCTCCTGGACGATACGGAACGCCGAGAGCCCGACGCCCGGGGAGAGCGGGCGCGCGGTGCCCGTGGTCTCGGTGGCGACCTCCAGACCGGCGGCCCGCACATTGGCGACCAGTTCGCCGAGCCGGTCGAGGGTGGGCTGCGGAGCGTGCCGTACGCCCTCCGCATCCGGGTCCGCCGAGCGCAGGACGCCCAGGACCCGGCGCAGTTCGGTGAGCGCCTGGACGGCGTTCTCGCGGATGCCCGCCAGGTTCTCCGTGAGCTCCGCGGGCGGGTCGGCCACCAGGTGCGGGGCGACCTGGGCCTGGATGGAGATCACCGACATGTGGTGGGCGACCACGTCGTGCAGCTCGCGGGCGATGCGGCCGCGCTCCTCCAGGAGGGTGCGCCGGGCCCGTTCGTCGGCGGTGAGCACCTCCTGCTCGACCAGCCGGGAGCGGGCCACCCGGCTGATGCGCAGCGACGCTCCGACCACCACGGCGGTCCCGAAGGCGATGGCGGCCCGGGTGACGTCCTGGTTGTGGCTCCGGCCCGAGAGGGCCAGGTCGAGCAGCCCCGACCCGACGGTGATCGCCAGCGCCGCGGCGGCGACCCGGGGGCGGACCCGCAGCGACAGCAGGAGCAGCACCACGGTGTGCAGCGCGATCCCGGCGATGCTCCACGGCCACACCCTGCCCTCGGGGACCGTGGCACCCGCGGACTCCGCCGCTACGAAGAGCGCGGCCGTGGAGAGCCACCAGGCGGCCACCGGGCGGGAGAGCGCCATGACGACCGCTCCGGCCTGGGCCACGGCGCACACCGCTACGGCGGCCTTGGCGGACCCCGTCGCGTAGGTGTACTCCACCCCGTTGGCGATCCCGACGCCCAGCGCGAACAGCACCACATGGACGTGCGGCAGCCAGCCCAGCACCCCCTGGCGCGGCAGCGGGTCGCGCTCCACCGTCCACAGCTCCCCGCGCATCCCGCGCGCCCCCGCCCATACGGCCGTCACCAGCCGTTCCATGTCCACCCGTGTCACTCCTACGCCCCCCTTGATCACGTCGCTCACCCTAGGCACGCGGCACCGCCGTCTCGCTCTCCGCCCGGTGCACGCGTACGACCCGACCGCCGCCGCGCGTGCGCCTGGCGCCCTGCTCGTACGTGCGGAACGCCGCCCAGCACACCAGCAGCGCCCCGGCGAACACCGGCAGCCAGGCGAGCCGGGCGACCACCCAGCCCGCGCCGTCGGGCACGGTGTGCAGACCGGGCAGCGGGCGGCCCGCGAGCAGTCCGGTCGCGGTGACGGCGATCATCGCGGTCTGGTGCCAGAGGAAGACGGTCATCGCGTACAGGTTGAGCAGGGCCACCGCCGCCCAGGCCGCCGGGCGGGCGAGGACCCGCCGCAGCGGGCCGAGCAGCAGCAGCGCCGCGCCGCACTGGGCGAGGCCGAAGGCGACGGCCGCGAGGGTGGGCGGGTTCAGATTGGAGACGGCGGCGCCCGGCACGCCGACCATGGACGCCGGGTAGCCCGCCCACAGCACCAGAGCGGCGGTGGCGGCGGCGCCCCCGGCGAGGAGCACCCAGCCCGTGGTGCGGGAGCGCGGACCGCCGCGCGCCCACAGCGCGCCCAGGCAGTACGGGACCATCCAGCCCGCCGCCACATTGATCCAGCCGAGGGCGGCGGGGCCGTCGAGCCCGAAGCGGAACAGGTCGACGTAGAGCACGACGGCCAGCGGCCACAGCGGGTGCGTCCGGGCGAGCAGCGGGGTCGCCGCCGTCAGCGCGGTGAAGACCAGCAGGAACCAGAGCGGCGACAGGACCAGCTTGAGCAGCGCGTGCACGGTGTCGTAGCCGGCCCCGGCGGCGAACAGCGCGACCACGGCCACCGTCCACACCACGAGGACGGCCGCGACCGGCCGGAAGAGGCGGGCCAGGCGGGCGCGCAGCCACTGCCCGTAGGTGGCGCCCCGGGCGCGTGCCGAGGCGTGGCCGCCCGCCGCCACCCGCCCGCCGACGAAGAAGAACACGGCCAGGGTCTGGAACATCCAGGAGACCGGGGCCAGTTCGGGCAGGTGCTGGAGGGGGCTGACGGCGCGCAGGGTGCCGCTGTCCGCGACCAGGGCGGTGACCAGCCAGTGGCCGAGCACCACGCCGAGGATGGCGAAGGCCCGCAGGGCGTCCACGGCCCGGTCGCGGTCGGGCGGGGTGGCGGCGTCGATGCGCCGGACGAGCTCACGCATGGCGGCGCTCCTCGGTCGGGGTCTGGCCGGAGGCGATCAGGGCGATGTTGCGCAGGGGGACGGAGCCGGGCTTCAGGTAGTCGCTGTGGCCGCCGGTGCCCGCGTCGAAGACCCGCGCCCCGAACGGCTTCGACACCGGGTCGGTGCCGAACCCGACGGTGGCGACCAGGAGCGGAAGCCGCAGATGGGGCACGTCGGCGATCCAGTCGCCCGACGCCCGGCCCGCCCAGACGGCGGCGCGGGTGTGCAGCTGCCCGACGTCGTGGGCGCCGGTGCCGGGGCTGCCGTACAGGACCAGGGCGTCGGCGCGTAGCTCGGAGGCGGCTCGCGCGCAGACGACGGAGCCGTAGGAGTGGCAGAGGACCGCCATACGGGCGCCGGGCTTGGCCGCGCCCAACTCCCGTACGAATACGTCCAGTTGAGGCGCCGCCCGGTCGGCACGGCCCGTGGTCACCGACCCGGCGCTGCCGGTGGCCGGGGTCGGGTAGCCGAGCCAGGCGACCACGGCGGACCGGGTGCCCATCTGCCGCTGGAGGGCCCCGGCCCCGGCCCGCAGGCGCCCGTACTTGTCGAGGCTGGTGTCCGAGCCCGGCACCAGGACGGCGATCCGGTCGGCGTGCGCGAGGTCGCCGACGACCTCGGCGGTGCGCCCGCCGTCGCGGCCGTCGAAGGAGAGGAAGTGACGCCCGGGCCCGGCCATGGCGCGCAGCGCGGCGGCCCGTCTGCGGTCGCCGTGGCCGGCGGCCATGCGTTCGGCCGCCCTGATGCCGTCACGGGCGGCGCTGTAACGCGCGTCGAGCGCGATGGAGGTCGCGGCGGTCAGCGGGGCGAGGGCGGCCGGGGCGGGCGCCGGTACGGCCGCGGGGCGCACCGCGCCCGCCAGCGGCGCCGCCACCGAGGCGACGACGAGCGCGGCGAGCAGGGTGCGGAGCGCGCGGCTGCTGACGCGGGGGTGGGGGGCCATGGGCGGGGGTCCTTCCGTACCGGGTGCCTCGCGCGACGGCCGGGGGACGGCCTGCGCGGTGACGTGCCTGATGGCTTGCCTGCTTGGCGTGCTTGCCTGCCTGCTTGGCTTGCCTGCTTGGCTTGCCTGCTTGCGGTACCGACGTTATGGATCAAGGCCCGTCGCCCGCGTCCGACCAGGGAGGGCATCTTCCGCGTAGCTCCGAAGTACTACGGGTAGGGGGTGCGGGCCGCCGAACTGCCCCGCGGCGGCGATGAGATCCTTTGTCACCAGGACGAGGAGGAGCTCCCGTGGGTGAGAACAAGCAGCTCATGCTGGCCGGTGAGTGGTATCTGCCCGACGACCCCGAGCTGGGCGCGGACACCGAGCGCCGGATCGCGCGGTGCGCCGCCTACAACGCGGCGGCCGGGGCCCCGCCCGCCGAACGGCACAAGCTGCTGGCCGAGTTGCTGGGCGAGGTCGACGAAAGCGTACGGGTGCGACCGCCGTTCCACTGCGACTTCGGCTACAACATCAGCATCGGCGCCGGTACGTTCGTGAACTTCGGCGCGGTGTTCCTGGACACCGGCCGGATCACCGTCGACAAGGACGTCCAGATCGGCCCGAACGTGCAACTCCTCACACCCACGCACGAGTTGGACGCCGAGCGGCGGCGCCAGGGGTGGGAGAAGGCCGAGCCGGTGACGATCGGGGACAACGTGTGGCTCGGCGGCGGGGTGATCGTCTGCCCCGGGGTGAGCATCGGCGCCGACACGGTCGTCGGCGCCGGGGCGGTGGTCACCAGGGACCTGCCCGCCGGGGTGCTGGCCGTCGGCAACCCGGCCCGGGTGATCCGCGAGCTCGGCTGAGAACCGCCCGCCCGCTACCCCGCCAGGCTCATCAGGCTCAGGTGCCAGCGGTGGGCACCGCCGGTCAGCGTCACCGTCGACAGCGGCCGGACGTCGACGTTCCAGTACGCCGACGGCGGCGCCTTCAGGGCGTACACCAGCGCCGCCCGTACGACCGCGGGTTCGGCCACCGCCACCATCGCGCCGTCGTCGGCGGGCCGGGTGTCCAGCCAGCCCCCTATCCGGGCGATGAAGCCGAGCAGCGGCTCCCCGCCGTGCGGGGCCGCGCGCGGGTCCGCGAGCCAGGCGTCGACGGCATCGGGCTCGCGGGCCGCGACCTCGGCCAGGGTGTATCCGCGCCAGCGGCCCATGTCGCAGTCGCGCAGCGCGGGCTGGGCCATCGGCGCGTAGCCGAGGGCGTCGCCGGTGGCCCGGCTGCGCGCGGTCGGCGAGCAGTAGCGCAGCTCGGCCGCGCCGAGCGGCACCAGGGCGTGGGCGGCGAGGGCGACCTCGTGCCAGCCCGCCCCGTCGAGCGGGCGGTCGTCGTCGAAGCGCTCGGCCAGCAGCGCCGAGCAGCGCGCCGCCGCGACCAGCGTCAGCCGGACAGTCATGGCCGAGATCGTGCGACCGAACGGGCGGTTGGTCAAGAGGCTGCGACCGCGAGCAGTCCCGGCGGCCCGCTCAGACCGCCCGCTGGGCGCCCACCTCGTCGTACGCCATGCGCAGCCGCCGTACGCCCTCGTCGATCTCGGCCCGGCCCGCCACGCCCGCGAAGCACAGCCGGAGGTGGGCGGCGGGGGGCTCGGCGCTGAAGTAGGGGCGGCCGGGGGCGACGGCGACGCCGGAGCGCAGGGCCGCGGCGGCGACCGCGTCCTCGGGCGTGCCGTCCGGCAGCCGCAGCCAGAGGTGGTAGCCGCCGGACGGCAGGTGCGGCACATCCAGCTCGGGAAGGTGGACGGCCAGGGCGGCCGCCATGGCCTGTCTGCGGTCCCCCAGCTCCTGGGACACGGAACGCAGATGGCGGGGCCAGGCCGGGGAGCCGACCAGCTCCAGGGCCGCCTCCTGGAGCGGGCGCGGCACGAAGAAGCTGTCGACGACCTGGATCGCGCGCAGCCGTTCCAGGACCGGGCCGCGGGCGGCGAGCGCGCCGACCCGCAGGCTGGGCGAGGCCACCTTGGTGAGCGAGCGGACGTGGACGACCACGCCGTCCGGGTCGTCGGCGACGAGCGGCGCGGACAGCGGGCCCGCGTCCGCGTGGCCGAGCAGGCGCGCGAAGTCGTCCTCGATGACGAACGCCCCGAACTCCCGGGCCACCGCGCGCACTTCGGCCCGCCGGGCCGGGGAGAGCACCGCGCCCGTCGGGTTCTGGAAGAGCGGCTGGCCGACCAGGACGCGGGCGCCGGTGGCCCGGAAGGCGGCCGCGAGCAGATCGGGGCGCACCCCGTCGGTGTCGACCGGCACCGGCACCGGCCGCAGCCCCGAGGCGCGGGCCACCGCGAGCATGCCGGGGTAGGTGGGCGACTCCACCAGGACCGGCGCGCCCGGCGCCGCGAGCGCCCGCAGCGCCGTGGTGAGCGCGGACTGGCCGCCGGCGCAGATCAGCACCTCGGCGGCGGTGACCGTGCCGCCGATCTCGCGGGCGAACCAGTCGCGCAGCTCGGGCAGCCCGTCGGTGGGCGGCCGCCCCCAGGCGCCCGGGCGGCGGCCGGCCCGGGCGAGGGCGGCGGCCATCGCGCGCTCCGGCTGGAGGGCGGGGGCGAGATAGCCGCCGTTGAACTCGATCACCCCGGGCGGTGGCGCGGCGAGGGTGGCCAGGACCCCGGAGGCGTCGACCGCGCGCGGCACCGCGTCGGTGGCGCCGTCGGCGCTGAGCGACACCTCCTGCCAGGAGGTGTCGCCGGGGCGGGACGCGGGCGTACGGGGCTCGGCGCGGAAGACGCCGGCGCCGGGCCGGGTGACGACGAGGCCCTCGGCGGCGAGCCGGGCGAGCGCCCGGGAGACGGTGACCGGGGAGACCCGGTACCGCTCGACGATCGCCCTGCTCGACGGCAGCTTTCCACCTACGGAGTAGCGGTCGAGCTCATCTTTGAGGATGGTCGCCAGTTCGGCCTCACTGCTACGCTCTTGCATGACAGCACAGGATAGCGCTACTGCCCGGACGTCGATAGCGGTCGACGGGCCCACAGCCCGCACCACACCCGCCCGAGCCACGTCCCCGGCCCTGCCTGCCGCCGCCCCGGCCGCCGCCGCCTCGCGGCAGGGCGCGCTCCTCGCCGGGCTCGGCGTCCTCGCCTTCTCGCTGACCTTCCCGGCCACGGCGTGGGGCCTGGAGAGCTTCGGCCCGTGGTCGCTCGTCGCCGTCCGCAGTCTGCTCGCCGGGCTGATCGCGGGTGCGTTCCTGCTGGTGGGCCGGGTATCGCTGCCCGAGCGGCGGCACTGGGCCGGGCTCGCGGTGGTCGCGGCCGGGACCGTGGTCGGCTTCCCGCTCCTCACCACACTCGCCCTGCAAACGTCGACGACCTCGCACGCGGCGGTCGTCGTGGGCCTGCTGCCGCTGACCACGGCCGCGCTCTCGGCGCTGCGGACCGGACGCCGCCCCTCCCGCGCCTTCTGGGCGGCGGCGCTGGCCGGAGCCGGGGTGGTGGTCGCCTTCACCGTCCAGCAGAGCGGCGGCGCCCTCTCCACCGGCGACCTCTACCTCTTCGGGGCGCTGCTGATCTGCGCCGCCGGATACACCGAGGGCGGACGCCTTGCCCGGGTGATGCCGGGGTGGCAGGTGATCGGCTGGGCGCTGATCCTCACCCTGCCGCTCGCCGTCCTCGGCTCGGCGGTCGCACTCGCCGCCGAACCGGTCCATCTGAACGCGCACGGCGTCCTCGGGGTGCTGTGGGTGGCGGCCGGGTCGCAGTTCTTCGGGCTGTACGTCTGGTACCGGGGCATGGCCGCCATCGGCGTGCCCCGGGCCAGCCAGCTCCAGCTGGCGCAGCCGCTGCTCACGCTGGTCTGGGCGGTCCTGCTGCTCGGCGAGCACCTCTCCCCCGCCGCCCCGCTGGCGGCCGCGGGGGTGCTGGTCTGCATCGCCGCGACCCAGCGCGCGGCGGCCTGAAACCGCACGGGCCACGCCACGCATGGCTCATCCGTACGGGCTCAACTCGGGCTGCCCGCCTTAAAATGGGCATATGCGAGCGAGCGTGGGCGACCGGCTGCTGGTTCACGGCAGAACCGTCGGACAGCACGACCGGAGCGCGGAAGTCATCGAGGTACTGGGCCCCGACGGGACACCGCCGTACCGGGTGCGCTTCGAGGACGGGCACGAGACCCTGATGTCACCGGGTCCCGACACCGTCGTCAGGCATGTGGCGCAGGAGTAGGCGGCGCGGTCACGGCCGCACCCGTCCCGGATAGTGGTCCGCGACCACGCGCGCCATCGCGCCGATCCGGTCCTGGGCGACGTCCTTCGCCGAGAAGAAGCAGTGCCCCCGCACGGAGCGGTACTTCCGTGCGAGCGTGAGGTGGCGGGAGAGCTCGGCCGGGTCCTGCCACGCCGCGGGCTGCGCGGGGTTCCCGGCCTTGTAGAGGGCCTCCCCGATGATCAGCTGGGTGCCGCTGCCCCGCGCGACCGCGTCCCACCAGGGCACGAGCTTGGCGTAGTCGGCGGCCTGGAAGCCGATGTTCCAGTACACCTGCGGGCAGATGTAGTCGATCCAGTGCTCGCGCACCCACTTCCTGGTGTCGGCGTGCAGGTCGTCGTAGGTCTGCACGCCTGCCGTGGTGGGCGAGCCGAGCGGGTCGGTCGCCGCGTTGCGCCAGACCGCGAACGGGCTGATCCCGAACTTCACCCGCCGGCGGATCTGCTTGATCCGGGCGGCCGTCTCCCGTACCAGCTTGTCGATGTTGTCCCGGCGCCAGGCGGCGCGGTCCGGGAAGCCCGCGCCGTACCGGGCGTACGCGTCGTCGTCCGCGAAGGTCTGACCGGCCACCGGGTACGGATAGAAGTAGTCGTCCCAGTGCACCGCGTCCAGGTCGTAGCGCGCGACCGCGTCCAGCATCGCGTCCTGCACGAACCGGCGGACCTCGGGCAGCCCCGGGTTGTAGTAGAGCCGTCCGCCGTACGCCACGACCCAGTCGGGGTGCACGCGCGCGGGGTGGGTCGGCACCAGCCGGGACGGGTCGGTGTGGTTGGCCACCCGGTACGGGTTGAACCAGGCGTGCAGCTCCAGGCGGCGCCGGTGGGCCTCGCGGACGGCCGTGCCCAGCGGGTCCCAGCCCGGGTCCCGGCCCTGTTCACCGCTCAGGTACTGGGCCCACGGCTCGTACGGCGAGGGCCACAGGGCGTCGGCGGTGGGGCGGACCTGGAGCGCCACCACGTTGAGTCTTCGGTCCGCGGCCCGGTCGAGGTGGGCGAGGAGCTCGGCCTCCTGCTGGGCCGGGGGCAGACCCGGTTGTGAGGGCCAGTCGAGGTTGGACACCGTGGCCAGCCACATCCCGCGGAACTCCAGGGGCCGGGGCGGGTTCCAGGGACGGGCCGGGCCGGGGGTCGCCAGGACCTCCGGCGCGCCCTCCGCGGCACTGGCCGCACCCGCTGTGACCAGCCCGTTCATCGCGCCCGCCGTTCCGGCCGCGAGGGTCCCCGCCAACAGTCCCCGCCGAGTGATCCGTCCCACTTGGTGACCCCCTCGTCGCTACGAATGTCCGGTGTTGCGCACAGCATGCCCGCCCCACCCCGTGATCCACACGCAGGCGCGGAGTAACGTCGTGGGCCGGGACGGGCGCCGGAATCACACGGGGGACCCGCCAGGACTTTTCTGTCAGAAGCGAAAGGCACGATGTGACCGACATCGAACGCGTCGGAGTGGTGGGCTGCGGCCAGATGGGGGCCGGCATCGCGGAGGTGTGCGCCCGCAGCGGCTTGGACGTGAGGGTCGCCGAGACCACCGGCGAAGCCCTGGAGATCGGCCGTACCCGGCTGCACAACTCCCTTTCGAAGGCCGCCGAGCGCGGCAAGATCACCGTGGCGGAGCGCGACGAGACGCTCGCCCGGCTGAGCTTCACCACCGACCTCGGCGAGTTCGCCGACCGCGATCTCGTCATCGAGGCCGTCGTCGAGAACGAGCAGGTCAAGACCGAGATCTTCCAGGTGCTGGACCAGGTGGTGACCCGCCCGGACGCGATCCTGGCCTCCAACACCTCGTCCATCCCGCTGGTGAAGCTCGCGGTGGCGACCTCGCGGCCCGACCAGGTCATCGGCATCCACTTCTTCAACCCGGCCCCGGTGCAGAAGCTCGTGGAGCTGATCCCGGCGCTCACCACCTCCGAGGGCACCCTCAGCCGGGCCCAAACCATGGTGGAGAAGGTCCTCGGCAAGCACGCGATCCGCGCCCAGGACCGCTCGGGCTTCGTCGTCAACGCCCTCCTCATCCCGTATCTGCTCTCCGCGATCCGGATGTTCGAGTCGGGCATCGCCAGCCGCGAGGACATCGACAACGGCATGGAGCTGGGCTGCGCCCACCCGATGGGCCCGCTCAAGCTGTCCGACCTCATCGGTCTGGACACGGTCGCCTCGGTGGCGGACTCGATGTACGACGAGTTCAAGGAGCCGCTGTACGCGGCGCCGCCGCTGCTGCAGCGCATGGTGGACGCGGGGCGCCTGGGCCGCAAGACCGGGTCCGGTTTCTACTCGTACGCCTGAGAGGTCCGAGACGTCTGCCGCCGGGCCCGGCTCCTCTGTGTGAGGGCCGGGCCCGCCGCGTTCACACCCGGTGTGCGCCGCGAGCCCGCATATGCTCTTCGCACACTCTCCCGCCCCTGGAGCAGGGCGAGTTGACTCCTCGACGAAAAGTCAATGGCGTTCCGCCACAACGACGAAGGAGCCTCGCCGTGCCGAGCGACCCCGGCCACCCCCTGGCCGTCGACGAACTGTTCGAGTTACGCCGTTCCCTGGAAGTGGGCCTGGCCCGCATCGACGGACAGCTGACGCTGCACACCCACCGGGACGACCAGAGCGAACGCGAACTGACCGAGCTGGGCGTGCGGGTGGCGTCCCTGGAACACACGAGGTGGCCGCTGCCCGCGCTCACGGTGCTCACCGCCCTCGGCGCGCTGACCGTGGCGGTGTGGCAGGCGCTGGGGCGGTGAGCGGGTGACGGCTAGCCGTCGCCGAGCCGCATATGGTGCAGGAGCAGGAGTCCGGCCGCCATGTTGGCGGCCGGGACCTCGCCGCGGGCGATCATGTCGGGTACCAGCTTGAGCGGTATCCACTCGCGCCGTGACGACTCGAAGTCGTCCTCGGGGTGGCCGATGTACTCGGCCGACTCCGACCAGTAGAGGTGGTGCCGGGCGTCGATGAGCCCGTTGGCGGGCTCGACGGTGAGGAGATGGCGCAGCGGGCCGGGCCGCCACCCGGTCTCCTCCTCCATTTCGCGGGCGGCCGCGGCCGCGATGTCCTCGCCGTCCTCGACGACCCCGGCGGCCAGCTCCCAGCCCCAGCTGTCGGTGATGAAGCGGTGCCGCCACAGCAGCAGCACCTCGTTGGCCTCGTTGACGGCGGTCGCCACGGCGACCGGGCGGAGCCGGATCACGAAGTGGTCCAGGTGCCGCCCGTCCGGGAGGGCGACGTCGGCGAGATTGACGCGGAACCAGCGATTCTCGTACACAGTTTGTTCACTCAGGTTCGTCCACTGCACGTTTTTGCCACCTTCCGACAAGTAGATGGCAATATCGCAGCAGGCGCACGCTCACAGGGGAACGCGCAGTGCCCCGTCGATCAGCTCGGCGGCCTGGTCGGCGCCGGCGCAACCGCTCTCGATCAGATGCTCGCGTACGACGCGCAACCGGTCGCGCAACCGCTGCGACTCCATCCCCCGGGCCCGCTCGGCCATTTCGACCGCCGTCGCGACGGCCCGGTCCGCCTCGCCCTGCCGGAGCTCGATCTGCGCGAGCATCGCGAGGCGGTGCACCCTGCCCCGGTCGTGCGAGGGGGCGTGCGCCGCCAGTCCCGCCTGCTCGCGTGCGGCCGGCAGATCGCCGAGCCGCAGCAGGGCCTCCGCCACCTGGACGTTGACCAGGCCCGGCTGGACGTAGCCGGTCTCGGCGGGTTCGTTCTTCGGCCGGATCCGCTCGGCCGCCCGCTCGGCGCCGCGGATCGCGCCGAGCGCACTGCGCCCGTCGCCGAGGTGTGCGTACGCCTTCGCCTGCATCGCGTGCAGATCCGCGGCGAGCGCCGGGGTGAGCTGCCGGCCCGCCGTCCGCAGCGCCGCCTCCGCGAAGGCGACCGCCTGGCGGTAGTCGTGCATGTACAGCGACTGGTTGACGAGCAGGGCGATCACATACGCGCCGAGCCCCCGGTCCCCGCTCGCCTTCGCCAACCGCAGCGCCTGGTGGAAGTAACGCTGGGCCAGGCCCTGGGCGTTGGAGTCGTACGCGCAGATGCCGGCGATCGCGACCAGCCCCCCGGTCGCCCGGTGCAGCTGTCGGCCGGTCTGGTCGGTGTAGCAGCCGCGCAGCAGCGGCGCGGTCTCGGCGTTGAGGAAGCCCACTATGCGCGACCGGGTGGCGATGCCCCCGGCCTTGCGGTACATCAGCTCGTAGTGCGCGCGGGCCGCCCGCAGCATCTCGATGTCGCTCTCGCTCACCGCGGTCTGGCCGTGCCGGGACACATCGGTGTCCTCCGGCGGGTTCTCCCACTCCCACACCGGCATCACGGCCGGGGTGCCGGTGACCGCGGCCGCGCCCAGTATGTGCGGACGCTGCTGCTCGTCGGAGCGCCACAGGGCGGTGGCGCGCTCCACGAACCCGGCGAGCGGCGAGCCCACCGGCGCGACCGGCTCGCCCGGCACGCCGAGCCCGATGTCGTCGAGGGTGACCGGCCGGTGCAGCCGGGCCGCGAGCACCTCGCAGATCAGATCGGGCACCTGGCCGCGCGGCCGCTGGCCCTTCAACCACCGGGCCACCGCGGTGTGTTCGTACCTCAGTGCCAGGCCTCTGGCACGGCCGGACTGGTTCACATGGGCCGCGAGCCCGGCGTTCGAGATGCCCGCCTCGTCGACCAGCGCGTCGAGCAGGGTATTGGGCTGCATCAGGCCCTCCGTTGGCTCGGTGCGCCTAGGTCCTGTCGTGACATTCCCGTCGTCCGCCCCCCGGAGGGCGTGCCAGACGCCGCGGGGCAGGCGGGAACGTGACGACAGGGCCCAGCGTAGACGAGGCGCGTTCACACGGGGTGTGAAGGGAGTACTCGCATTTATGCGCCGCGCACTCTGCCGCGCGATGGCGGCTGCCGATTGACTGAACTGCCTCTCCACAGAGGCGTGCCGGGCCGCCGGCTCCCCCTCGTACAGTGCGGCGGCCCGCTCCCGGCGCCGCCGGTCCTGCCGAACTGCCCGTCACTCCGCGGCAGGACCGACGGCGCACACGCGACCGGCTCAGCTCAGCGCCGTGCCTGCGCGGTCCCGACGGCCGCGGGCTGTGCGGACACGCGCAACCGGTCGTTGCGCAGCACCATCAGCGCCACGTCGTCGGCGAGCCGTCCGCCGGTGTGCCGCAACAGCTCCCGCTGTACGCAGTGGACCACCGCGGCGGGTGACAGCGGGGTGTCCAGGGCCGCCCGGGCGAGTACTTCCTGCAGCCGGAAGAACCGCCCGGCGCGGTCCCGGGCATCCTCGGCGCCGTCCGTGTGCAGACACAGTGCCTCCCCCGGCAGCAGCCGGGTGCAGCGGTGCAGCGGCAGTTCGGCGGGGAGGGGGAAGGAGCCGAGCGGGGGCAGCGGGTCGCCGGGCAGCAGCGGCTCGGCGCCGCCGCACAGCCGGTAGGGCCACGGATGGCCGCAGTTGAGGGCGAGCACCAGGCCGTCGTCCCGGATCTCCAGGAGCAGTACGGTCACGAACTCCTCGGCGAGCGGGCTCTCCGGCTCGCTCGCACACCAGACCGGATGTTCACCGCGGGCCCGCTCGCGCAGGTGCCGTTGCAGCGCCCGGTCCAGGCGCCGCAGCACGCCCGAGAGATCCGGCTCGTCGTGGGCGGCCTCGCGGAAGCTGCCGAGCACCGCCGCGACCGCGCCGAGCGAGCCGAGGCCGTGGCCACGCACATCGCCCATGACGACCCGCACCCCGTACGGCGTGGCCATCGCCTCGTACAGATCGCCGCCGACCTCCGCGCCCCGGGCCGCGCAGAGCTGTCCGGCGGCCACGGTGAGCCCGTCGAGGCGGGGCGGCGGCGGGCGGAGCAGCACCCGCTGGGCGGCGTCGGCGACCTCCTGCACCTGCCGCAACTCCCGTGCCGCGGTCAGCCGTACGCCGTGCACCAGGCAGACCACCGCGATCAGGAAGGCCACGCAGGTGGCGATCCGCAGGCCCATGGACTCGTCGGTGGCCAGCGGGCAGGTCAGCTGCCAGCCCACCACCAGGGCCAGCCACAGGCCGGGCAGCGCGAGGGCGAGGCCCCGGCCCGTACCGAGGGCGCTCGCGCAGGCCGCCGTCCAACTCCTGGTACGGATCATGCCGTCGGCCCCCCTAGGCCCCTGCGCCGTTCACCCCTGTACCGGCTCTCACCGGCTGCCCCGGCCTTCACGGCCGGTTTGATTCTGTCGACGGTGCGCCCCCTTCCGCGTACATCGCTCCCTCATCTCACCCGAACGAGTGAGAGCACGTGAGGACATGCGCGAAGGGCGCATCCGGGGATCCGGATGCGCCCTTCAGGGGTCCTGCCTGCGCGTTACGCCCCGCGGAGCACCGCGCCCGTGCGCTCGGCGGCCAGGGCCACCGCCGCGTCGCGGGCGGCCGAGGCCTCCTCGACGGTCAGCGTGCGGTCGGCGGCGCGGAAGCGCAGCGCGTACGCCAGCGACTTCTTGCCCTCGCCGATCTGCTCGCCGGTGTAGACGTCGAACAGCCGGATGGACTCCAGGAGTTCACCGGCGCCGCCGCGCAGGAAGTACTCGACGACGGCGGACGGGACCTCCGTGTCGACGACCAGCGCCACGTCCTGGGTGGCCACCGGGAAGGTGGAGATCCGCGGCGCCTGCAGGGCGTCCTCTCCGGCCTTCGCGAGCAGGTCCAGGTCGAGCTCCATGGCGCAGGTGCGCTCGGGCAGGCCCAGCGCCTTGACCACGCGCGGGTGCAGCTCGCCCGCGTGGCCGATGACGACGATCTCGCTGTCGATGACGACGGCGAGCTCGGCGCACCGGCCCGGGTGCCACGGCCCGTACTGGCCCTGCTGGACGATGAGTTCGGCGCCGGCCTCGTGGGCCAGGGTCCGGGCGGCCTCGACCGCGTCGGCCCAGTCCGCCGGGCGGCCCTTGCCCCACCAGCCGGCCTGCTCGCGCGCACCGGCGAGGACGACGGCCGCGTGCCGGGGCTGCGCGGGCAGCACGGCGTCGAGCGCGGCGATCTCCTCGTCGGTGGGACGGCGGTCGACGGGCAGCTGGACGGCGACGCCCTGCTGCTCGCCCGGCTGGAAGACCAGACCGGTCTCGAAGAGGGCCAGGTCGTGGCTGCCGCGGCCGTCGTTGCGGCGCAGCGCGGTGAGCAGTCCGGGCAGCAGCGTGGTGCGCAGCGCCGGCTCCTCGTCGTTGAGCGGGTTGACCAGCTTCACGACGCGGCGGGCCGGGTCCCCGGCCTCCAGGCCCAGCTGGTCGAAGACCTGCTCGGAGACGAACGGGTAGTTCAGCGCCTCGACGTAGCCGGCCCCGGCGAGCGCGCGGCCCGCCCGGCGGTGCAGCCGCTGGCGCTCGGTCAGACCGCGGCCGGCGGGCGGCCTCGGCAGGGTGGAGGGCAGGTTCTCGTACCCCTCCAGCCGGATGACCTCTTCTGCGAGGTCGTTCGGCTCGGTGAGGTCGGGGCGCCACGAGGGCACGGTGACGACGAGCTCGTCCTGCCCGTAGACGTCGCAGCCGATCTCCTGGAGGCGGCGCACGACGGTCTCACGGCCGTAGTCGACGCCCGCCACGCGGTCCGGGTGGTCGGCGGCGACGGAGATGGTGCGCGGCGCGGAGGGCGCGATGACCTCGGTGACGCCGGCCTCGGCGGTGCCGCCCGCGAGCAGCACGAGCAGGTCGACGGTCCGCTGGGCGGCCGCGGAGGCGGCCTGCGGGTCGACGCCGCGCTCGAAGCGCTTGGACGCCTCGGAGGACAGCTTGTGGCGGCGCGCGGTGCGGGCGATGGCGACCGGGTCGAAGTGCGCGGCCTCGATCACCACCTCGGTGGTGCCCCTGACCTGTCCGGTCTCCGGGTCGGTGACCGAGTCGGCGATCTCCGTGTTGGCGCCGCCCATCACACCGGCCAGGCCGATCGGGCCCCGGTTGTCGGTGATGACCAGGTCGGCGGCGTCCAGCTTGCGCTTGACGCCGTCGAGGGTGGTGAGCACCTCGCCGGGCTCGGCGCGGCGAACGCCGATCGGGCCGTCGACCAGCGTGCGGTCGTAGGCGTGCAGCGGCTGGCCGAGTTCGATCATCACGTAGTTGGTGACGTCGACGGCGAGCGAGATCGGCCGCATGCCGGCCTTCTGGAGGCGGCGCTGGAGCCAGATCGGCGAGCGGGCCTCGGGGTCGAGGCCGCCCACGGTGCGCGCGGTGAAGCGGTCGCAGCCGATCGGGTCGGCGCTCTTCACCGGGTAGCCGTACGAGTTCGGCGCGGGCACGTCGAGCAGCGCCGGGTCGCGCAGCGGCAGGCCGTACGCGATGGCGGTCTCGCGGGCCACGCCGCGCATCGACAGGCAGTCGCCGCGGTTGGCGGTGACGGCGATGTCCAGGACCTCGTCGACGAGCTCCAGGAGCTCGATGGCGTCGGTGCCGGCCTCGTGCTCGGGCGGCAGGACGATGATGCCGCCGCTGCCGTCGTCGCCCATGCCCAGCTCGTCGCCGGAGCAGATCATGCCGTGCGAGGTCTTCCCGTACGTCTGGCGGGCGGCGATGGCGAAGTCGCCGGGCAGCACGGCGCCGGGGAGCACCACGACGACCTTGTCGCCGACCTGGAAGTTGCGCGCGCCGCAGACGATCTCCTGCGGCTCGCCGGTGCCGTTGGCCGTGCCGACGTCGACCGTGCAGAAGCGGATGGGCTTCTTGAAGCCCTCCAGCTCCTCGATGGTCAGCACCTTGCCGACGACCAGGGGGCCCTTGAGGCCGCCGCCGAGCTGCTCGACGGTCTCGACCTCCAGGCCGGCGGAAACGAGCTTGGCCTGGACGTCACGGCCGGTCTCCGTCGCCGGCAGGTCGACGTACTCCCGCAGCCAAGAAAGCGGGACCCGCATCAGATCTCCATCCCGAACGGCCGGGTGAACCGGACGTCACCCTCGACCATGTCTCGCATGTCTTCGACGTTGTGGCGGAACATCAGCAGGCGTTCGATGCCGAAGCCGAAGGCGAATCCGCTGTACTTCTCGGGGTCGACGCCGCAGGCGGTGAGCACCTTCGGGTTGACCATGCCGCAGCCGCCGAGCTCGATCCAGCCCTCGCTGGAGCAGGTGCGGCAGGGGCGGTCGGGGTTGCCGACGGACTCGCCGCGGCACACGTAGCAGACCATGTCCATCTCGGCGGACGGCTCGGTGAACGGGAAGAAGTTCGGCCGCAGCCGGGTCTTCATGTCCTGGCCGAAGAGCGACTGGACCATGTGGTCCAGGGTGCCCTTGAGGTCCGCCATGGTCAGGCCCTCGTCCACGGCGAGCAGCTCGACCTGGTGGAAGACCGGGGTGTGCGTGGCGTCCAGCTCGTCCGTGCGGTAGACCCGGCCGGGGCAGATCACGTACACCGGCGGCTCACGGTCGAGCAGCGAGCGGATCTGCACCGGGGAGGTGTGCGTGCGCAGCACCGTGCCGGAGTTCGCGGAGCCTCCCCCGAGGTCTTCGCCCTGGGGGGTACCCCCAGCGGCCTGGACGAAGAAGGTGTCCGCCTCGCCGCGGGCCGGGTGGTCCGGGCCGATGTTGAGCGCGTCGAAGTTGAACCACTCGGCCTCGACCTGCGGGCCCTCGGCGACCTCGTAGCCCATGGCCACGAAGATGTCCTCGATGCGCTCGGAGAGCGTGGTCAGCGGGTGGCGGGCGCCGGCCGGTACGCGGTCGTACGGCAGCGAGACGTCCACCGCCTCCTCGACCAGGACGCGCGCGTCGCGCTCGGCCTCCAGCTCACTCTGGCGGGCGGCCAGCGCCTTGTTCACGGCGCCGCGGGCCATGCCCACGCGCTTGCCCGCCTCGGCCTTGGCCTGCGGCGGCAGGGCGCCGATCTCACGGTTGGCGAGCGACAGGGGCGAGGTGCCACCGGCGTGCGCGGTCTTCGCGTGTGCGAGCGCGTCGAGGTCACCGGCCGCGGCGAAGGCGGCGAGCGCCTCGTCCCGCATGCGCTCGATCTCTTCCGGTTTCAGCGCCTCGACCTCAACAGGGTCGTACGACTTATTGGGTGCCGACATCTCTTCCCGTACTTCCGATTGGCTTGGCTGGGGGTCCCGCCACCGCGACAGCGACTGGGCCGCGCGACAGCACGGACACGAACGCGCCAAAGGTCGAGTCTAACGGGGTGGGTGAATGCGGATGCGCCCGTGGGCGGCCCGGCGGTCGCTACTGGAGGTAGGCCGGGGCGCTGACGGGCAGGATAAATCGGAACTCGGCGCCGCCGCCGGAGCCGCGGCCCACCGCGATCGTCCCGCCGTGCGCCTCCACGATGCCCTTGACGATGTAGAGGCCGAGGCCGGTGCCGCCGCGTTTGCTGCCCCGCCAGAAGCGGGTGAAGACACGGCCCATCGACTCCTCGGGGATGCCGGGGCCTTCGTCGCTCACGGCGACGGCCGTTCCCTTCTCGTCGTGCTCGTCGATGCGGACGGGCGCGGGTGCCACCTCGATGGTGACGGTTCCCTCGCCGTGGCGCACCGCGTTTTCCAGCAGGTTGCCCAGGACCTGGTCGATCTTGTCCGGATCCGCCCACAGATCGGGCAGCGGCCGCTGGATGCGGACGAGGAAGCGGTCGGGGGCCTGCCCGGCGGCGACATGGGCCTGGATGTGCCGGCCGACGGCGGCCGCTATGTCCACGGGCTGGCGGCGCACCTCAAGGCGGCCCGAGTCGATCCGGGAGATGTCCAGGAGCTCGGCGATCAGCCGGGTGACGCGGTTGGCGTCGGCGTCGACGGTCTCCAGCATCAGCCGCTTCTGGTCGTCCGTGAACCGCTCCCACTTGGCGAGCAGCGTCGCGGTGAACCCCTTGACCGAGGTCAGCGGCGAGCGCAGCTCGTGGGCGACGGTGGCGATCAGCTCGGCGTGGCTGCGCTCGGTGCGCCGCCGGGCCTCGGTCGAGCGCAGGCTCACCACCACCCGGCGCACCGGGCCCATGGGGTGCTCGCGCACGTACCGCGCGGAGACCAGCACCTCGCGTCCGCCGGGCAGCAGCAGATTGCGCTCGGGCTGGCCGACGCGGATGGCGAGGCCGCCGTACGGGTCGGTCAGCTGCCACCAGCGGCGGCCCTTGAGGTCCTCAAGGGGCAGGGCGCGCTCCAGCTCCACGCCGAGCGCGTCGCGCTTGGAGACCGCGGTGATCCGGGCGGCGGCCGCGTTGAAGCAGATGACCCGGCCCTTCTCGTCGGCGACGACGAGGCCGTCGGGCAGGTCCTCGGGGTCTATCCCCAGGGCGTCCCGGCCGACGGAAGGGCACACCAGGGCGTTCTCACCGATGGTCCTCACGCCGACTGCCATCCCCGTATCCCACCTCTCCGAAGCGCACAGTGGGCCTCCGAGCCCGACACACTACTAGCTGGAGGTGACGGTGCGGACCCCCTCAGCGAGGAGTGCGGGTGCGCTGGGCCCGCGCCGAGGCGTACAGGCACACCGCGGCGGCGGTCGCCAGGTTGAGGCTCTCGGCCTTGCCGTGGATCGGGACGCGCACCACGGCGTCCGCGAGGGCGCGGGTCTCCTCCGGCAGGCCCCAGGCCTCGTTGCCGAAGATCCAGGCGGTGGGGCCGCCCATGGTGCCCGCGTCGAGCTCGTCGTCGAGGTCGTCCTCGCCCGCCCCGTCGGCGGCCAGGATCCGTACGCCCGCGTCCCTCAGCCCCTGTACGGCCTGCTCCACCGGCACACCGACGGCGACCGGAAGATGGAAGAGCGAGCCGACCGACGCGCGCACCGACTTGGGGTTGTACAGGTCGACGGAGGCGTCGGTGAGGACGACCGCGTCGGCGCCGGCGGCGTCCGCGCAGCGCAGTACGGTGCCGGCGTTGCCGGGGTCGCGGACGTGCGCGAGGACGGCGACGAGCTTGGGCCGCGCCTTGAGGATCTCCTCGAACGGCGAGTCCAGGAAGCGGCAGACGCCGACGAGCCCCTGCGGGGTGACGGTCTGCGAGACCTCGGCGAGCACCTCGTCGTCCGCGTAGTGCACCCGGGCCCCGGCGTCGCGGGCGGCGTCCACGATGTCCGCGTACCGCTCCGCCGCCTCGGCGGTGGTGAACAGCTCGACGAGCGTCGCCTCCCCGCCGACCCGGTGCTCCACGGCCTCCCGCACGGCCTGCGGCCCCTCGGCGATGAACAGCCGCTCCTTCCCCCTGAAGTTGCGCCGCGCGAGCCGCCTGACGGCGGCGACGCGGGGGGAGCGCGGGGAGATCAGCTCGGGCGTGGGCATGTACTCGCGGTCTCTCTACGAGGGGGCGGGGGGCCTTGGCCCGGGGGTTGTCTGCGGGCCGGTGGGAGCTGAGCGCGCAGTTCCCCGCGCCCCTGAAAGCGCCCGATGCCGCGCAGCGGCACTCAAGGGGCGCGGG